>JAUVSF010000461.1 GCA_030597245.1 Acidobacteriota bacterium | reverse complement strand
CAACATTAATATCGGCTCCTTCATCTTAGGACGGAGTCCCAGTCACGCCCACGCGGTCGGAGTCATTAACACCGATACTCCGGTCCCGGACGACGTTCTTAAGCAGATAGAACAGATACCTGCGGTTCAGTTTGCCCGCGTGATTTCATTGGGAAGCTGACCTGGAGTGGACCTGGGTCTTGAGGCTTGGGGTCTCGCCCGGATAATTCAAACCACCAAGGCACCAGGGACACCAAGGAAACAGGGTGATTGTGGTGAATGTAGGAAGTGGAATCCGCTTATCGGATGAAAAAGCGGAAGCTCACGCTTCCGCACTCCAAAGGTAAACCCTTGATTCTTGGTGCTCTTGGTGGTAAGTCTATGAACTGTCCCGGCCCGCCCCGTGAGCCTCAAGCCCCAAGACTCAAGACTCAAGACCTTGTCCCCCAAGACCCAAGACCCAAGACCCAAGTCCTTCCCAAGACTCTTCTAAAGAATCGTCTCCACAAAGACGGTCGGGTCAAAAGGAAGCAGGTCCTCCACCGTCTCGCCAACTCCTATGTAGCGAATTGGAATGCTCAGTTCCTTGGTAATGGCAACAATGATCCCACCCTTGGCAGTGCCGTCCAGTTTAGTGACAATCAGACCGGTAATCCCACTGCTTCTCAAGAACTCACGAGCCTGAATCAGGCCGTTTTGTCCCGTGGTGGCATCCAGCACCAGAAAGATCTCGTGCGGAGCAGCTTCAATCTCACGGGCGGCCACCCGCCGCATTTTCTCCAACTCCTGCATCAGATTGTGTTTGGTATGGATTCGACCGGCTGTATCGACTATGAGGACATCCACGTTCTGCGCTCGACTGGCCGCAATGGCGTCAAACAGAACCGCAGCCGGGTCAGAGCCCTGTTCCTGTCTGATAACCTGACAGCCCGTTCTCTCCCCCCAAATACAGATCTGTTCTATAGCGGCTGCCCTGAACGTGTCCGAGGCGGAAAATGAAACGCTTTTCCCCTCACTTTTGTAAAGGTGCGCCAGCTTACCGATCGTCGTAGTCTTCCCCACACCGTTCACGCCGACAACGAAAACGACTTGCGGTCTCTCGCCGTTTCCACTCTCTTCGGCACTGCCGGAGTTGTCGAGAATTCTGTGCAACTCCTCACGAATCAGTCTTTTTACCTGGTGACTGGTTACAAAGCGGTTACCCCGCGTTTCGTCTTCAATCTTCCCGACGATCTCCAGCGTGGTCTGAACACCCACATCGGCACCCAGGAGAATCGCCTCGAGTTCCTCAATCTGTTCAGGAGTAACCGGACTCTCAGACGAGCCTGTAAGCTCGTTGATCTTGTATGTCAGATCCTCTTTCGTAGTTTTTAGCGCGTCCTTGAGTCGTTTGAAGTAGCCAGGCTTCTCGCGATAGTTGAATAGACTCATGAAAGGTCCTCTTGCTCTCTTTCTACTTCACCCGAGAATAGGTCTGTGTTGCATTCACGATTGGTGGACCCGAGCGTCTGTCACGCGGAGGGAAAAGAATCCAGTCGCTGCTTGATCATTTCGATTCGCCCACAGACTTCGTCATGGCGACTTTGAGACTTCTCAACAACTTCCCGAGGCGCCTTCTGGCGGAACGCTTCGTTTGCCAGCTTACGCTCCAGATTCTGAACCTCGGATTGCAGCCGCTGCAGCTCCTTTGCCAACCGCTTCTTCTCCGATTCGACATCAATGAGTCCTTCCAGGTCGATGGAATACTCACAAAGACCCGCAACCCCACGGATCTGGAGCCTATCCGAGGGAAACTCGTTTCCGAACTCAATCTCGTCGGACCGTACCAGGTTTTCGAGGTGGTGCAACTGCGATTCCAGAAACGACCTCGAGTCATTGTTGCAGCAAAGCCGGATCTTGACTTTCCGCCTCGGATCCACGTTGTTCTCTGCCCGCGCGGTCCTCATAGACGTGATTAGTTCCTGCAGGCGATCCATCTGTTCGCAAACCTCATCATCGATCCAGTTCTGCTGCGCCTCAGGGAACCGGCTCAGCATGATCGTCGGGCCTTCGTGTGGCACCTTCTGCCATAGTTCTTCAGTAATAAACGGAATAAAAGGGTGCAGCAATCGGAGCGATGTCTCAAGAACGTACGCGGCAACTTTCTGTGCAACCGCACCCCGGTCCGAATCTTTGGAAGTCACGTCTGCCTTAGCCAGTTCGATATACCAATCACATAACTCGTGCCAAAAGAAGTGATACAGGGAGTTGCTGGCTTCGTGAACGTTGAACCTCTCAAGATCTCGATTTGTGTTTCCAATGACCTGATGCAACCTGGAAAGAATCCAGCTGTCCTCAAGTGTCAGCAATCCTTCATTCTTCAATGCTTCCATCTCAGCTTCACCAACCGGGTCTGGCAGGTCAAGATTCATCAGAAGAAATCGAGCGGCGTTCCAGATCTTGTTGCAGAAAGCTCGATAGCCGCCCATTCGGCTCACTGAGAATGGTATGTCTGCCCCCGGGACAGCCATCACTGAAAGGGTGAAGCGGACTGCATCCGTCCCATACTGGTCTATGATCTCCAGAGGGTCGATGACATTCCCTCTCGTTTTCGACATCTTGTGACCATCTTCATCCCGAACCAGGCCGTTTATGAATACCTGGCCGAAAGGCACGTCGCCCATAAACTTCAATCCCATCATCATCATCCGCGCCACCCAGAAGAAGATGATGTCAAACCCGGTGACCATGGTTGATGTGGGGTAGTAGACTTCCAGTTCGCGCGTTTCGTCGGGCCATCCCAAGGTTGAAAACGGCCACAGGCCCGAGCTGAACCAGGTGTCCAGAACATCAGTCTCCTGCACGATCGAACTCGAACTACACTCGGGACATTTAGAAGGGTCGTCTCGGCTCACTGTGGTATGGTGACAATCCTGACAGTGCCAAGCGGGAATTCTATGCCCCCACCAGAGCTGTCTACTGATACACCAATCGTGGATGTTGTTCATCCACTCGAAATAGATCTTCTCGTAGTTGGCCGGAACAAAAACCGTTCGTTTCTCCTCGACTGCCCGAATAGCCGGCTCGGCAAGTGGCATGACCTTGACAAACCACTGCCGTGAAACAAGCGGCTCAACGACCGTCTGGCAGCGTTGACAGTGCCCGACATTGTGGCCATGCTTCTCGACCTTCACCAGGAGCCCCTGCTCCTCTAGATTCCCGATAACCTGCTGCCGAGCCTGGTACCGATCAAGTCCGGCGTACCGGCCGGCCGCGACCGTCATGGAACCATCCTCCCCGATGACTTTGATGATCTCCAATGCGTGACGCCTGCCCGCCTCAAAATCCGCCGGGTCGTGTCCAGGGGTGACTTTGACAACGCCGGTTCCGAACTCAGAATCAACGAAGTCATCGAAAACAACCGGTATTTCACGCTCCATCAGGGGAAGGATGATCGTCTTTCCGTCAAGATGGCGATAGCGGTCATCCTTCGGATGCACAGCTACCGCGGTATCACCCAACATCGTCTCGGGGCGGGTAGTAGCAACCACCACTGAGTCAGTGCTCTCCTTAACCGGATATCTGATATGCCAGAGGTTCCCCTCCACTGCTTCATACTCGACTTCCAGATCCGATATCGCCGTCCCGCACCTGGGGCACCAATTGACCAGGTACTCCCCACGATAGATCAGCCCATCGTCATACAGACGCACAAACACTTCACGAACCGCCCGGGACAAACCTTCATCGAAAGTGAACCGCTTACGGCTCCAGTCACACGAGCACCCAAGGCGTCTAATCTGGCGTAAGATATTCGACTCCGCCTTCTCCTTCCACTCCCATACCAGGGCTTCAAACCGTTCACGCCCTAGATCAGTCCGGTGTTTGCCTTGCTCGGCTAACTGGCGTTCCAGGACGTTCTGAGTAGCGATACCGGCGTGATCCGTTCCGGGAACCCATAAGACGTTCCTGCCCTGCATTCGCCTCCAGCGTGCCAGGATGTCCTGAAGGGTGATGTTCAGGGCATGCCCCATATGCAGGGAACCCGTTACATTGGGCGGAGGCGGCGCCATCGAATAGGCCTGCTGACCTGACTCGACATCTGCGCGAAAAGAACCCTCCTGGTCCCACCACTGGTATAGTCGTTCTTCAACGTCGCTGGGGTCGTATGCTTTTGGAATCTCAATCGACACGAAGGTCTCCTCCAGAACTGTTCAGCCTCGGTACAAGAAATAGATTGTGAATTATAGCCCAGACAAGTCAACTCCGGGGCTGGGAGCCTGCTCGGGAGGGCGTGTTGCGATTCGAGCCACAGACCCGGGAAAGGCCAGGCATTGAGCCTATGGCGCCGATGATGCGGTCATTCCCTTTTTGCGGGCAGGTCGCCCCCCGGGTTAAGGCAGCTCAGTCTT
>JAUVSF010000038.1 GCA_030597245.1 Acidobacteriota bacterium | reverse complement strand
CTGCATCGAGTCAATCTCGAACAGTTTTCGACTCGCCCGGTGCAGGCAGTCATCCTGGGCTTGCAGTTCCTCACCAATTTCTCTGACAAGGGAAGAATTCCCTGATTCCCTTCTTGGGTGCAGACTCAATGGGTTTCTGATGAAGGTCTCCAAGTGACTGTAAAAGAGTCGGTTAGAGTAGGTTGGAAGTCTTTCGGAACGAAGATTGCAATGCTCAGATCAGAAAGTCTCTAACAGCGACTATCATTATCTCTATTATCTACATTGATGAGAGGAGGCACGGAAAGCAAATGAATGGGAAGAAGATTCTGAGAAGAGGCTTCGTTCTACTGGCGGGTCCTTATCTCCTAATGTGGAGTCTCGGTGGTATTGCGAGTGCAGAATCCGGTTATGAGATCAAACGCTTTCGATGCGACCAGAAGAGGAAAGTTGGGGAGATCGCAAGGTTAAGGGTTGAAATCCAAAACAACGGTTCGACCGATCCCGGCACTGTGCTGGTCGTATTTGGGATTCAGGCGGGCTCGGAGCTGCTGGTTGAAGAGGGTGCAACAGTCTTTGTCGAACCCGGCGAGGAGGAAGAAAAGAAATTTCTCTATTCCATCAATTCAGGCGGGACCATCACCTGGCATGCCTCCATTGACGGGGATGAGGCTCTCTGTACCACGAGAGTACGCGGGGGCGAACCAGTCCTCCCACCAGGCGATGGCGATGACGATGACGATTCGGAACCGGGACCGGGACCAATTGGGGCAAACATAATAGCCATGCACGACAGCGGTTCAAGACAGTACGAGAAGCACTGCAACGAGTGCCATGCCGAAGTGCATAGCAGGACGAGTCTGGATTCTGCCATACCGGCTGCTCATGTGGCGATGATGCCTTTTGCCGCCGGGAAGGTGGGCGAGGACAAGCAATGTACCTGGTGTCACCGTTCGGTCGATCTGGTGCAGGGGACTCAGCCGGCAGGGGTATCCAAAGCGAGCCTGAGCAAACGGGTCGATATCAGGCTGTGTGCCATGTGTCACGGGCCTTCCGGCCCAGGGAAGCAGTTCTACCAGGCCTCGCTGAATCTGACCGATGGGCCGGAACTCTATGATCTAACCTGCGCAGCCTGCCATAAGCCGCTGGTGGACTCGGAACTCAGGGGCAAACCGGCAAGCAAAATCAGAGAGGCCATAGATGACAATAAGGGTGGGATGGCACCCCTCGGTGTCCTTTCAGATACACAGATCACGGCGATCGCTGCTGCACTCGAAGAATAGACAGAGTCGGGGTTGTGGAAAAGGAGGTTAATTTCGTTATGAATAGGAAAAAGAACAGAAATTGGATCAATCCTTCCGTGAGCCGCCGCACTTTTATGCGGGTCAGCGGGGTGCTCGCCTCGACGGCGATGGCGAGTCAGGTGTTCAATGAATCGAAGGTCGTAGCCAGCCCGGCAATAGCCGGAAACAAAATCCCACCACCGGACGGACTCGAGACTGCTGAAGACATCATCTACACCGTCTGTCAAATGTGTCACTCACGGTGTGGTGTCCGGGCTAAGGTCATGGAGGGTGTGCTGGTCAAGCTGGACGGGAATCCGTACCACCCGAACAATCGAGACGTGATTGAGAGTGGCGGTGCGGACAGGCTGCCCTGCACGATAGCTCCCGAGGACGCAGTAACAGAGTTGGGCCGGATGTGTCTGAAAGGACAGGCCGGCGTCCAGACAGTTTATGACCCGTACCGAATTCAGCATCCGTTGAAGAGAGTAGGTCCGCGCAACTCGGGACAGTGGCAAACCATCAGCTGGGAGCAGGCCTTCTCCGAGATAGCGGATGAAATCAATCGACTGATTCCTCGGAACCAGAGGAATCAGTACATAGATCCGTCAAGACCCGAACTGGGTCCCAAGAAAAACCAACTGGCGTTTGCCCCGGGCCGCAGCGTCGAAAAGGAGATGAGCGAGCGGATCTGGAAGCACGGCTGGGGCACGGCTAATTACGGTCTCAGCCACACGTCGGTTTGTGAGTCCACACGGCACGTTGCAAACGAACTGATCACCTGGGATCCCGACGGGAGTAAGAACAGCCGGGGGGCAGGGCGAACTGCAGGGTGGCAAGTCGATATCCTGGGCTCCGAGTACATCATCTTCTTTGGCGCCAACCCGTTGGAAGCCGATTTTCCGATGGTGGGAATGGCCCGGAACCTGATGCATTTCAACCGGAATGGGGGGAAGTATGTCGTAGTAGACCCTCGCTTCAACAACACTGCGGCCAAGGCTCACCAGTGGGTTCCCATCACGCCGGGCGCAGATGCAGCCCTGGCCATGGGCATGATCCGCTGGATCATCGCGAATGAGAAGCATGACTGGGATTATCTGGCCAACCCGAATCGGGAAGCGGCCCAGGCCGGCGGTGAGGCAACCTGGACGGACTCAACGTACCTTGTGGGGACTTTCACCGACGCTGAGGGGAAGCAGTTCCAGCGGTATATTACCGCCGGAGAGGTTGGGATATCGAATGGACTGACGGTACAGGCGGGTGACTATGTTGTGCGGAGCGGAGGGCTGAAAGGTCATCGGGAGGTTGGCCTCGGCGAACTGGATGTCACGGAGATCGTGGTGATCGACGGTGCTCCGGTGGAGGCAAAATCGGCTTTCACCCTACTCGAGGAGGCGGCTTTTTCCAAGACGCTTGACGAGTATTCTTCACTCTGTGAGGTCCCCAAAGACACCATCGTAGCATTGGCCCGGGAGTTCGTCAGCCATGGCAAAAAAGCGGCGGCGATGACCTATCGTGGACCCATCAAACACACGAACGGCTTTTATAATCAGCTGGCCATTCAACACCTGAACACTCTGATTGGAAACTACGACTGGAAAGGCGGTTGCACGGCAGGTGCGGGAGGATGGGGGCACAAATCCGGCGTTGTAGACCTCGGAAAGGTCGAGGGCGACCCTGGCCACACGGGTATTCGGATCGATCGAGCCAAGACTTTCTACGATCAGAGCGAAGCCGGCAGCCTGTTCACTGGATATCCGGCTAAGCGGCCATGGTTCCCCTTTGGGACGCACGGGAATTACCAGGAAGTAATCCCCAGCATCCGGGATAGCTACCCCTATGAGATCAAGGTGCTCATCACGTATTGGAATGCCTGGCCGTATTCTGTCCCCACCTTGAAGACGGTCTGGGAACAGACGATGTCGGAGATGGTAGCCGGTGAATACAAGCTGCCCCTGTTGGTCACCATCAGCCCGGTCATGGGAGAGGTGGCCGCTTGGGCCGATTATGTGCTCCCGGATACCGTCTATTTAGAAAAGTTTGGGGTTCCCGGAATCCCGTGGAGGGTTAACAAGGGCACTGCCTTCCAGCGACCTGTCGTCGGAGAGTTCGACGGTGAAGTGGTCGGTGCCGTCGGCGGCGCCGGCAACACGATCCCGTTGAATGGCATGAACGACTACACCCCTGCGTTACCCGACACCAAGGCGGTTCTGGACATCCAGATCGGTTTGGCGAAGGCCCTTGGACTCGATGACCCAAGCGGAACCCACGCAGTCGGCGACGGTGCGCTTCGAGACTCTGCAGGTAACTCGGTGGGAGATCTTCATAACAGTTGGGACTGGGCTTACGCCATACTGCGGAATATTGCCGAGAATGCTCAGGCTGATCACCCGCACCTCCAAAGCCTCTCCACCGAGCAGATCGTCAGCGAAATTCTGTCTCGAGGTGGAGTCTTCGACAGTCCAGGTGATGAATACACCGGTGAGTACTTGACCTACCCTTACGGCAACATCATTCGCATGTTCGTGGATCCAGTAGCCACGACTAAGGATTCAGTGACCGGCGAATACTATTCGGGAGTGCCCCACTATAAACCGGTAGTCCACTCAGATGGCACAGCGATCATGGACTCCGGTTACGACTTGAGGCTCATAACCTACAAGACCGTTCACCATGGTCAGGCAAGAACCAATGTCAATCCGTGGCTGATGCTCATTACTCCGGAGAATCCAGTCGAGATCAGTGCGGCGGATGCACAGGCAATGGAAATAGAAACCGGGGATGTCTTAAGAGTGTCGTCTTCCTCGAATCCGGAGGGTGTCGTCGGAAAAGCGCTGGTCACTCAGCGGCTGAAACCGGGAGTCGTGGCTATCTCTCATCACTACGGCCATTGGGAACAGGGGTCCCAGCCGATGGAAATCGATGGGGTGATGACGGAATTCGACCCCAGCCGGGGGGCAGGAATTCAGCCTAATCCGATTATGAGAACGGACAAGCTTTATTCGAATGTGAGCCTTCAGGAACCCATCGGTGCCAGCTGTTCGTTTTTCGACACCTGGGTCAAGGTAACCAAAATCTAGAAGGAAAAGGGAGTGACCGAAAATGGCACAAATAGGTTGGCTAATTGATCTTGATAAATGTACGGGGTGTGATTCCTGCACGATCGCATGCAAGTCGGAGAACAATACGCCTCCTGCGGCGTCACCCATGCCGTTCAAGAACGGAAGGGGTGTTCTTCCCGACGGGGTGGACTATCGCTGGGTCGTGAAGAAAGAATCGGGCATCTTTCCTCTCCCTGCCGTCACCTTTGTCACAAGCGCCTGTAATCATTGCCGGCACCCTGCCTGTCTGGCTTCCTGCCCCTTGGCGGATATCAACGACCTTCACAACGAAAACAATGCGATTTTCAAGCGTGAAGAAGATGGAATCGTTCTGATTAACCAGGATGTCTGCGTAGGGTGCAGGAACTGCCTCCAGGCCTGTCCCTATGGAGCACCCCAGTTCAACTCCGCAACGGCAAAGGTGGAGAAGTGCACGCTCTGTATCCACAGGTTGTATGACAGCGACGGACGGCGAACAGGGTTTCTCCCGGCCTGCGTGACCACGTGCGTGGGAGATGCGCTACATCTGATCGAGAATTTTGATTCCGTTCAGTCTGGCAGAAATGCACCCGAGGATTTTGCCGACGCGGAACTGACAGTTCCGTCGGTGGAATTTGCGGTGGGCTAGTTTATCGATGGGTTCCAAAAGAGGAGCGTAATGCTGTGCCGAATCAGAGTACAGAAAGACTGTTTTCAGATAAGCACGCCCCGCGGTCGGCCGTCGTCAAAGAGCGCGACGGTCTCACAAGAGTTTTGTCACGACAGGAGGCAGCGGCACGGGTGAAAATGTATCGTTTCCTTGCTGCCGTCTACCTCCGTCCTCCAAACGAGCATCTTCTCGAGCGAGTCGTTGATCCGGATTTCCTGGGGGAACTCTCATCGTTGTTCGGAGTCAGAGCCGTAACAGAGTTGAGCAGATTCTCGGCAACCGCTCGGCCGGATCAAGAGTTGGCCTCTCTCAGGCAAGAGTATATGGATCTTTTCGCCGTACCCACGGGTCGTTACGTTACCCCCTTCGAGGATGTCTACCGCGGCGGGGGTGTTGGTGGAGAGGAAGGTAAGCCTGGGAAGGGACCCCTGATGGGAAAATGGGCCATTGCGGCCAGGCGGATGTACCGGGAGGCAGGCGCGCAAAAGGACGAATCGTGTACGGAGTTACCTAACCACATCGGCATTGAGCTGGCGTTTATGGATTTTCTGTGCGCCAGGGAAGCTGAGGCATACAGCAGAGGCGAGGGAGCCGATCCTCAGAGTCAAGAAAGGCCTGAAAGTCTCGGTCCCGCGGCCTATCACTTGCTCCAGATTCGATTCCTGCAGGAGCATTTGACGGCGTGGTTTCCTGAGCTCAGTGTGTCCATCCAAGCCAACGCGAAAAGTCGGTTTTACCGCTGGATCGCTCAGATCACCGAAGAGTTCCTGGCTTTGGATACTGCAGGCCTCCTGTCCCGATCCGTTGTGCTAGCGGGTCTGGAGAAGAATCCCTTAGATCAGGATAAAGTCGAGTGACCGCGAACCTTCTCCTGAATTTAGTTTGGGATGAGGCGAGGAATCTCTCCTCTGCTCCCGGCGACTGTAAGCGCGTGCGTTTCAGAAAAAGCGTTTGCCGCAAGTGTGTGGAATTCTGCCCGGAGGACGCCATCTTGTTGAATCCGGGACCCACCATAACCAGTAAATGTTCCGGCTGTTGTCTCTGCCTGAATTCATGCCCTACGGGAGTCTTCAGGACCAGCCAGGACAGTGCCAATCGGACCCTGTTCGAGGGAGGCATCTCTCTTGCCAGGGACAGTCGGCAGCAGAAAAGGGAGAAGAGGCTGCTCATACACTGCGGACAGGCCGAGGATCAGGACAGATCCTCCTTTCGTGTCCGTTGTCTGGGGCGTCTAACTGAAAACAGCATCCTGCGTGCCGTGCTCGCGGGGTTCGAAGAGTTGATTCTGGTCAGGGGAGATTGTTCTCAGTGCCATCTCAAATACGGGGACAAACTGATTGGGAAATCTGTGGCGATTGCCGAGGCGCTGCTGGCGAGTATTGGTCTCAACACATTCACTCTGAGCCTGCTTATGAAGAAGCGAGTAAGAGCCTCTGCGTTGAGCAGGAGAGAGATCTTCTCAAGATTCTACTCCAGACCGGGATCCCGGCCTGAATCCCGGCCACCTCGCGGAGGAAACCCGACTCATTGCGAACTCCCAGGCGGCGATGAAGGTGATACGAGGCATTCAACCACGAGGAACCTGGTCCGGAGACTTCTTGAGTATCCAACAGTGAGAAACGCGAGGAGTCAAGAGTCGCGGAATGCACTGAAGTTCAACCCGGAATTCCCATGGGCGCAACTCAGGATTAACGAGAAGGAATGCTCGGCTTGTGGAATCTGTTGTTCTCTGTGTCCAACAGGTGCGATCTCGATGAGAACGACAGCTGGATACGATTACCTCTATTTTGATGGTTCGTCCTGCAACAACTGTGCTCTCTGCAAAGAAGGTTGCCCGGAGAATGTGATCGATTTTGAAGAGAATCTTGCGCCTGAGGTACTCGTCGAGCAGGATCCTCAGCTGGTGGCCACAGTAAAGCTGGACTCTTGTGTGGCCTGCGGGGAGAGAATAGCGGCACGAGAGGGTGACGTCTGCTCCACTTGTCGAAAACGCCAGGTACAACCCCAGTCGTTGCTATTCCATGCATCCTCAAGGGGGCGGACGCCGGTGCAGCCTGGAGATTGAGAATGAGGTGCTTCTAAGCGGCAGTGAGAGGAGTAGACATGATTTCAGTACAGGAAGCGGAGAAGCTGATCCGGGAGAATCTTTCTGATTCTGAGACCCGGAAGATCAGGTTGCAGGACCTTCAAGTTGAGGTGGTCAGAGAGGCTCTTGTGGCGGACCGGAACCTTCCGCCCTACCATCGAGTTGCCATGGATGGAATCGCAATTCGCTTTTCTACCTGGGCGAGAGGCTTGCGCCGATTTCGGATTGAAGGTGTCCAGGAAGCGGGGCAGCCCGCCCAGGAATTGAGGTTCCAGGAGAACTGTTATGAAGTTATGACTGGTGCGGTCTTGCCCTTGGGCTGTGACTGCGTCATTCGCTACGAGGATATTGATATCAGGAAGGGATTTGCCCACCCCGGAGAGGATCTTCGAGTGAGGCAAAACCAGAATGTTCACCAACAGGGGAGTGACTATCAGGCCGGCGATTTGCTGGTGGAAAAGAACAACTTGATGCTGTCGCCGCACTGGGCTATTGCCGCCTCGGTTGGTAAGTCGAGTGTACAGGTTTCACGACGTCCGCAGATTGCCGTAATCAGCACGGGCGATGAGATAATCGAGGCAGACCGGAAGCCACAACCCCACCAGATCAGGGGTTGCAATTCCTATGCACTGCTTTCCGCGCTGAGAAGCAGCGGTTTTAGCGAAGTCTCTCTCCACCATATTCCCGATAGAAAGGGTGAACTAAGGGACCAGCTCGAGAAGGCGCTTCTGGACAATCACTTTCTGATCATTTCAGGAGGCGTTTCAAAAGGGAAATTTGATTTTGTGACTCAGATCCTCTCAGAGTTGAAAGTCGTGGAGACTTTCCACGGAATTCGACAAAAGCCGGGCAAGCCTCTGTGGTTTGGGATTGGGGCCAGGAAACAGGCAGTTTTCGGTTTGCCGGGCAATCCGGTTTCCGCCTTGATTTGTTTCCGTCGTTACGTGCTTCCGGCGCTGAAAAGAATGTTGTGCCTGGAGACTCCAGAGGAATGGATTATGCCATTTGCGGTGCTGCAGGAGGAGGTGAAGTCCAGGAAGTCGTTGACCCAGTTCGTTCCCGTGAAGGTCAATTTTGAGCGAGACGGCAGGATACTGGCCTCACCGGTGAAGGTTAACGGTTCAGGAGACTTTGCCTCTCTCGCAAACAGTGACGGGTTTTTGGAGCTGTCTGAAAACCGGACCGTCTTCAAGCCCGGCGAAGCTTGGCCTCTTTGGCCATGGAGAGAATGGTAATAGAAGCCCAACCGCAAGCGGCAGTTGGGAGAGCTACGCGTACAAAGGAGGCCAAGGTGTCAGTCATTTCGAACAGCGTTGTCAGTTTCCCTGGAATAGATCGAGTTGTGCAGCACCTTTTCCACCCCCTGGAACTCGTTTTCTGTGGGCGATCGAACTCCGGTAAGACAACCTTGATTTCCCGCCTGCTCGCGACGCTTTCGACAAAGTATACGATTGGCTACGCCAAGCATGCCGATCATCGTATTGACATGGATCGAGAAGGCAAGGACACAGATCGGGCCCGCAGGAGTGGCGCCAAACGAGTCTTCATTTCGGGATCCTCAGAGAATGCGTGTCTGTTTTCCGGAGCAGTCGATTTTGTTGAGCAGAAGTCGATGTTCTCCGACTGTGAACTCTTGTTCATAGAGGGTTATAAGAACTACCCGGGCAAGAAGATTCTGGTTCTGGGTGACGATCCTGGAGTTCAAAAGGAGTTCCGGGAAAGTGCTATGGAGCAGGTGATCGCGGTCGTCGGATCCGCGGTGGACCCGGGCCCATCTTCACTGAATGTGCCCTACTTTCAAAGAGATCAGATTGAAGAGATTGTGGGCTTCGTGGAGCGGTTGATTGAGAGAAAGACGTCACAGGTGCCTCTCTATGGGCTGGTTCTGGCCGGTGGCCGGAGCACTCGAATGAAGACAGACAAGGCGCTTCTGGCTTATCAGGGACGCACCCAGGTCGAGGTTGCAATTGATCTGATCTCCGGTTTCTGCGAGAGGACCTACTTATCCTCTCGGAAAGGACAGTGGGCTGACGGGACATTCTCCGAGCTGCGACAGGTTCATGATCGGCTTAACGAGTTTGGCCCCATCGGTGGCATCCTCTCTGCAATGTTGGAGTTTCCCGACTGCGCCTGGCTGGTCGTGGCTTGCGATCTCCCCTATCTCGATGAAGGGACGCTAGCGGAGTTGGTTGCCAATCGTCATCCTCTTAAGCTTGCCACAGCATATGACAATCCTTGCAGCGGTCTGCCGGAACCCCTTTGCACGATCTACGAACCTCGAATGAGGTCAAGGATGTTCGAGTTTCTGGGGTGGGGCTGGAATTGCCCCAGGGAAATCCTTTTGCGTTCAAACGTCCAGCGGGTGAAACTGGCAAATGTGTTCGCTCTGGAGAATGTAAACACTCGAGCCCAGCACCGGAGGGCCGGCGACTACTTCGAGGGCATTCTGCAGCGCAGTCTTGAAACTCCCGCGAGTTTCTTCAGCCAGGTCCCGGGCTCGCGGCGGTAGCGGGCTGATCGAACCCCCAAAAGAACCCGTAATCAACATATCGCATCGCTTCGGACAAGTACTCCGGTTTCAACCAGAGTATACGAAGTCGTGAAGAGTAAGGCACCCTCTTCCACTAAGTGCTGTAAGGCTGCGACCGCCTTTTGATGATCCAGGTCGTCACTATCCATCAAGGGCAATAGACCGGAAGTGTCGACATAGACGCTTTTCAATGCTGCAGGTCCTCGTGTAGATTACGGTCATGGGCCCGGCCGAGGTCCCTTAATCCGCTGTGCGCGAAATAGGGGAAGTAGGGGACACTGCTTTTCTTTCCACCTCTACTGAATTGGAGTCAACTTAATCGCCTGCCCTCCGCTGCCTGCCAATTTGGCAGTGACCGTGTCACTCCCTGTAACCTCCCGGCTCTCGACTGCCACACTCTGCGGATCGTCACTCACATCTTCCCCATCTTTGAGTATGAGCGCCGTATATGTTTTCCCGGAGTCAAGAAAATCGAGTGATATCTCCACTTCACGAGGACTCTCATCCGTCATACAACCGATGTACCAGACATCCCCCTTTTTCCGGGCCAGAACAATGTAATCGCCCGGGTATCCATCGATGAACCGGGTATCATCCCATGTGGTCGGTATTGTCTTGACGAAATCGAACTGGTCCGGAGACGCTTCATAAGCTTCTGGATAATCCACGATCATCTGAAAAGGAGAGAAGTAAACGACCAGCATTGCGATTTGCTGAGCCCGAGTGGTCTGAACATATTTCGGGAATCCGTCGGCACCATCCAGATCAAAGGCTCCGGGAGTATAGTCCATTGGTCCGGCCAGCATTCGGGTGTAAGGAATCGTCACATTATGCTGTGCTGTGGGTTGCGGACGACCTTTGGAATACTCAAGTCCCATCACGGCTTCCCGGGTGAGAAAATGGGGGTAGGTCCGTTCAATTCCAGTGCTCTTATAGGCACCGTGATAATCAACGGTCAACTTATATTGAGCGGCCAGTTGAAGAATATGGTGGAGTTCATTGACCAGTTCCTGATCATCTCCTCCAAAATTGTCGAGCTTGATTCCCGAAGCTCCCCAGTCGGAATAAGTCTTGAGAACTTCTTCCTCCCGGCCCCGAAGTGATGCCAGATGGACCCAGATGTGGACCATAATTCCTTTCTCGCGGCCATAATCGAGTACTTCCTGGATATCGTAGAAGTTTGCCCGTGTTTCCTCCATGGTCAGAACATCTTCCTTCTCAGGCTGGTTCCAGGCGTCTCCTTCAAGCGAATACCAGCCGGCATCGACTACCAGGTTCGGGATGCCGTGTTTGGCAGCGAAGTCGATGTAGTACTTCATGATTTCGGTACTGGGTTCACCACCCTTTATTTTGGGATCGTTGGAGATCCTGTTGTTCCACCAGGGCCAGATCGCAATTCCCGGCTTAATCCACGAGACGTCCTGCAGAGCATTAGGCGGATTCAGGTTGAAGATCAGGTCGGATTCAATAAACTGCCCTGCGGACTCTCCGATCAGGATGGTTCGCCAGGGTGTAACAAACGGAGTCCTGGCCTTCACCAGAACATCGCTGTTTTCCGGAATCGGCGCCAGACGACTGACTAAAGTATTGGCTTTGCTCTCTACGGCGCCGAGTGACAATCCCGAATAGTCAGTGAGATTGGCTTCCGTGATAGCCATCCAATTCTGATCGGTTTCAATCAGAAGCGGGAGACCGATAATCTCATCGACAGCAATATCTGCAATACTGCGGGGATCGTAAGCGGCTTCGTAACTATCCTTGAAACTGGTGCGTTTCAGAGCAAAACACTTGAAGTTATCGGCGAATACGAATTCAGTGTTCTCTGATGTGATCTCGAAATCGGAAAAAGCGTCCTGTTCTGGAAGTTCATAGCGAAAAGCAATCCCGTCATCGTAGGCCCGGAATACCAGGGTCAACCGGCTTGGGGGAGATTCTGAGTTCTCCAGGTGAACCGTCAGCTGATTGTATTGATCAACGACGATTGAACGTTTTCCCCAGACTGGCTCCCATTGCAGGTTGTTCTCTTCTGTAGTTGTGTAGCGCGGCACCAGTCCTTTATCCAAAGCTGTCTGGTTCTTTAATGTCAGACCAAGGATTGAGTTGAGGATCAGGGGTTCTCCTCGGTAAGAAACCGAGTATTGTGGTGTCCCCTCCAGTGATGATAACGAGAGTTTGATATCTCCATCCGGACTGGTAATGGAGTTATCCAGACTGGTCCGGCAAGAAGTGAGTAGCACAACAGAAAGAAAAATGATTCAACCAGGGTATCTTCTCATGCCAAGTTCCTCCTGTTGACAAAAACTTGCAGATCTTGGGCCCGGTGTCAATGCCTCGAATCAAGCGCCAAAAGAACCATCTTCGATAGGTGTTCTTTTCTTTATCGTCGCTGCTACATATCCGTGCTCACTCCAACGGGTAAGAGAATCGGGGTAGATGCCGGATGCCGGATGCGAGGGATCCCGCAAATCGAAAATCGCGAATCGACCATCCCAGATGCCGGACGTGTCGCGCCGTAGCTCGGAGAGCGAAGGAGAATACTGGATGGTCCCTTGCAGTTGCGGATTGATAAGTGTGTAATTATAATACTGTTTATTATATCTGATTCGGGGCCTTTTCCGGCCACATTGGATTTGCTGTGCGTTCAATTCTGCGAGCCAGTGACCAATTGACTAAAGAGCAGAGAAGAGGAGGATCAACATGAACAACGGTGAAATGAAAAGAAAGGACTTCTTACGCGTTCTGCTCGGAGCGCCTGTCTTTGGGGCCGCAATGGGCCAGACGGCTTCCACTCTCCAGGGAGCCGAGTTGACCGGTATAGCCGGCAGAGAGATGCGAACTGTTGACGAGGTGAAGACGGCAGCATTCGCTGAGCAGGTGACAGATGATGTGGGCAGAACCATGCTGGGTGCGTTGAGCTACCTGGGGGATCGACTCGGGTTGTTCAAGGAAATGGCTGACATGGACCAGTTTACGGCGAGGGATTTGGCCAAGGCTACCGGATACAACCAGAGGCTGTTGGAAGAATGGCTGAGGGGCATGGTTTCACTTCAGTATGTCCTTTACGATTCCATCGAAAAGCGGTTTTCGTTTCCACCTGGGCACGCGGCAGTTTTAGCCGATGAAGATTCACCTTTCTTTATGGGTGGAGCAATCGAATATGCTATTCCGGCGGTGCTCGCGACGCAGAATGTAATGGAGGCCTTTCGAACGGGTGTTCCGATCACACCCGATATATTTCATCCGGACATGTGGGAGGGAATTGAACGTTGGTCGGCACCCATGTACAGACACCAACTCGTTCAGAATTGGCTTCCTGTGATGCCTGATGTACTCAAGAAGTTGCAGGAGGGTGCATTAGTTGCGGATGTGGGTTGCGGAAATGGGCGGGCAATGATCACAGTCGCCCACGCATTTCAGAATACCAGGACGCAAGGTTTCGACGTTTACGAGCCTTCGATAGAAAAAGCGCGAACCAATGCGCGCGAGGCAGGGGTCGAAGGACGAGCAGAGTTTCTGGTAGGTGGCACAGGCGATCTACCGAGAGGGCAATTCGATTTGATCACGAACTTCTGGGTAGTCCACCATTATTCGCACCCGGTTAAGGAAATGGAAGCGATTCGGCAGGCGCTTGCGCCAAACGGGAGCTACTTGATTATGGAGGATCCCCTTTCGTCTGAGCCAAATGAGGCCATCAACCCACAGGGGCGCCTGGGGTACGGGGCAAGCACCCTGGCCTGCCTGCACGATTCAATGGCGGACAACGGAGTTGGGCTGGGCGTGGCCAGCGAACAGGTTGTGCGCCGACTCGGTCGGCAGGCAGGATTTGGATCCATACGTCGACTGCCGCTGGATGATCCGTATATCGCAATGTATCAGCTAAAGGGATGACGTTTCAGAAGCTTGCGATTCCATATCCACGATAGGTGCAAAGGGACCGTGCCGCATCCCCGCTGGTGCGTATGGTTCACTCAGTTACGTTCACAGATTTTCGATGGAGTTTCTGCGGACCACGGCCACCTGGAAAAGCCCCTCCGGGGGAATGCCGGCTTTTAGACATCTCCGGGCGTGAGAGTGAATAACTCCTTCGCGGCCAGGATAGAACCCCACACAAAGGCGCCAGGACGTGCACGGAAGGCATATCCCGAATCGTTAATACCCGGGAAGGGTGTTTGCGCACTAGCTCAGGCAATCTACCTTGGCGTCTTTGCGTGAGCATGTTTAAAGTGCGGACTAGCAGTTTGTCGGACTTTCGTGGTCTGATTCGTGTAAGTTATTGAAATATAAACACTCAATTTTTACCTGACAGAGTCCAGTTGTTGAAAACAAAGGACTTACGGCGAAAGTCCGACAGGCTGCTAGAGCCACGGTGCGGTCTGAAGGCGGCGGCTTTCCGCCAACCATTGTTCCACCAGCACCGGAAAGGACAGGAGGAGATCCCTGCGCCGTTTTTGCAAGAGATTCTTGACACAACTTAGTACGAGGATCATATTCTCCGAGGAATCTGTGCTGGTCCGAGGCAAAAGTAGCCTGCCCAAAGGAGGTCCGGTAATGAGGGTTTTGACTGTCCTTCTCACTTTCGTTCTTGGTTGGGGTGTCGTGATTGCTGAAATCACTTCAGGAATGTTCCGGCATCACTTTATCGTCCGGGATATGCCTGGGAAAAACATGGGAATGGGTTCACCGGGCCTTGCCGATTTCGACCGAGATGGTGACCTTGACTTTGTGTTTCTCAACCGTGGAGATATGAAGCTCTACTGGTTCGAAAATGGGGGCGGCGAGAACTGGAAGAGGCATTGGCTTGGCGATGCTGAGATTGGCCAACTCGGAAGTGTCACCCTGGATGTGGATCGTGACGAATGGCCGGATCTTGTGATTGGCGGCTATTGGTACCGAAATTCCGGGACCCCACGGACTCAACCATTTGTCCGACACTCATACGATAGCTCCATCAAACGTGAGATCCATGACATGGTCACAGCGGACATGGATGGCGACGGAAATCTTGATATCGTAGCCATGGGGGACGGCGATGGGTGCTTTTGGTACCAGATTCCGAAACAGCATGCGCGGGCCGGCGGTTGGCCAAGAACCCTTATCTCGATGGCTGTGCTTGACAAAAACGTGGACATCCATGCGGGGTTCAACCCGGGTGGAGTTGGTGACCTGGATGGCGACGGCGATGCCGACGTCATGTTAACCGACCGTTGGATGGAGAATCTGGATAAAGGGGCTCGATGGGTAGAACATCGGTTGCTCTATGGGAAGAAGGGTCCTTGGGGGCTCTCCTCCAGGAGTTGGATCATAGACCTCGACGGGGACGGTGATAACGATGTGATTGTTGTCGACTGTGACGGTCAAAACTCGGGTGTTGCCTGGATAGAGAACCAGGATGGAACGATGCGTCGAAACTGGGTCCACTATTTCCCCAACGCCGCTCCTGGAACCAGGGGGTCATTTCATTCTCTTCGCCTGGCCGATTTCGATGGTGATGGTGATCAAGATATTCTCGTGGTCGAGCAGGAGGACCCAAAAATCCTACCGCAGGGAGCTGGGCCAAGATGGTTCGTATGGGAGAACCTTGGCGGTGGGAAGTTCGAAGAACGAGTCATTTTTGAAGGTGGTCTCGGCGGACACGACGTGCTGGTCGGTGACATCGATGGCGATGGCGATCCTGATATCGTCTCAAAGATCTGGGGTGCCTGGAGCGAGAATGCCAACCAGGGAAAAGTACATGCCGATTGGCTCGAAAACCTCACCAGACAGCGGTAGCCGCTACCAAGGGCGGTCTCCAACCTCTCTCACTACGCAGGCTTTGGAGAAGTGTGGGATAAGCGGCGGACAACGATAACGGCAATCGCAAGGGCTGTGGAAACTGCCCGGATTGCTTGATCAATCGCCAGGAAGGATATAGGAATTCGCTTTTTGGGGCCGGACCATTTCCACCAGGAAAAACGATCCGGATGTAAGAATAGGGGAACCCTCGCTTAAGGATAGGAATTTGGGAGGGGGAAAACAGGCAATTGTCTTGGTTAAGCCCACCCGAGTCAAACCGGGGGTCCTAGGGCGAAAGAAGATACACGGGTATCCGGAGGTTTGAAGAGCCGCGAAGAAAGGGACACTGTTTTTCTAGGCCGTTGATTCCGCAGTTGTGGGTTCGTCAAAGGGACAGTCTCGTTTGCGCTCTTCCCGACTGAAGATCGTTTCTTAAGGAAGCCACCTGTTGCACCGCCGAGGCGAGGTCACGCTTTCCTAAGTCCAGGGATTACAGGGCCGTCTTGCGAAGCCGCAGAGAATTTGCGACAACCGACACGGAGCTGAAACTCATCGCGGCCGCGGCGAGTATGGGACTCAGGAGGATACCGAAGAAGGGATAGAGGATACCCGCTGCAATGGGAACACCAAGGGCGTTGTAGACGAACGCGAAAAAGAGGTTCTGCTTGATATTGGCCATCATCGCACGGCTCAAACGCCTGGCACGTGCGATCCCTCTGAGATCGCCTTTGACCAGAGTTACACCTGCACTTTCCATAGCGACGTCGGTCCCGGTACCCATGGCGATGCCCACGTGAGCCTGAGCCAAGGCAGGAGCATCATTTATTCCATCGCCGGCCATTGCCACTGTTGAGCCCTCTGTCTGGAACCGCTTGACCGCAGCGGCTTTCTGGTCGGGAAGTACCTCCGCGACCACCTCGTCGATCGCCAGCTTGGCCGCCACTGCCTCAGCGGTAGTGCGACTGTCGCCAGTGAGCATTACAACGCGAATGCCCTCAGCATGAAGCTCCCGGATCGCTTCCGGCGTATTCTCCTTGATCGGGTCGGCCACACCCAGGAGACCAACTGCCTTGCCCTCAAGCGCTACGAACATCACCGTTTGCCCATCGGTGCGAAGTGTTTCGGCCTCTGAAGTCAAGGGCGTCGCATCTGTAGGTAATGATTCCATAAGCGCGAGATTTCCAAGAGCCACCGCGGCACCATCGACTCGGCCCTTGACACCCTGGCCCGGGATAGACTCGAAATCTGTCGTGGTGCCGAGCTGCAGGCTGCGCTCCGCCGCTGCCTCGACAATGGCTGCTGCCAATGGGTGCTCGCTGCCACGCTCGAGACTTGCTGCCAGCCGCAGGAGAGCCCTGTCGTCTATTCCCTCCGCTGGTTCTAACGTTACGAGTTTCGGCTTTCCTTCGGTTAAAGTTCCCGTTTTGTCTACCACCAAAGTGTCTACCTTGCGCATAGACTCAATCGCCTCGGCGTTCTTGAAGAGAACTCCCTGCGTGGCCCCTCTTCCACTCGCGACCATGATGGCCATGGGAGTGGCCAGACCCAGGGCACAAGGGCAGGCAATGATCAGAACAGCTACCGCATTGATCAGAGCGTAAGCCATGCGTGGTTCGGGGCCGAACACAGCCCATATCAGGAAGGTCAACAGGGCGATGAGCATAACCGCGGGAACAAAATAACCAGCGACCGTGTCGGCCAACTTCTGGATCGGCGCTCGGCTTCGCTGTGCTTCTGCCACCATATCCACAATACGTGCCAGCAGAGTCTCCGCTCCCACACGTTCCGCTTGCATTATTAGAGTGCCGCTGCCATTAATCGTGGCACCGATCACGGAGGCGCCCGGCAGTTTCTCGACAGGAATGGGTTCGCCACTTACCATCGACTCGTCGACTGCACTCTGACCCTCGAGGACAACTCCGTCCACGGGGACCTTCTCACCGGGACGGATGCGCAAACGGTCCCCCGGTTTGACCTGATCGAGCGGGATGTCCACTTCCGAGCTATCCTCAAGAATGATCCGGGCGGTCTTGGGAGCCAGCCCCAGAAGGGACTTGATAGCTGCTCCGGTGCGGCTGCGTGCTCTCAGTTCCAACACTTGGCCCAGCAGCACGAGGGTCACGATAACGGCTGCTGCTTCGAAGTACACAGCCACTTCACCTGACTCACTTCGAAAGGACGCAGGAAAAAGGCCGGGTAGGAGAGACGCGACCAGACTGTAGAGGTAAGCCACACCGACGCCGAGACCGATCAAGGTAAACATGTTAAGACTGCGGTTGACAACCGACTGCCAGGCTCGGCTGAAGAAGGGCCAGGCGCACCACAGAACCACGGGAGTAGCAAGAATAACCTCCAGAATACTCCGAATCCCTTCCGGGAGAAGCTGGGACACTGGTGCACCAGGCAATAGATCCCCCATGGCAACGAATACAAGCGGAACCGTCAGTACAGCTGCGACGATCAGGCGACGAAACATGTCTTTAAGCTCAGGGCTTTCGCCTTCGTCCAGCGTTACGGTTCGCGGCTCCAAAGCCATACCGCAGATAGGGCAGTCACCAGGTTGGCTGCGGACAATCTCCGGATGCATCGGGCAAGTCCACTCGGTCGCCGGCTCGGAAGGCTCAGCTACTAGAGGTTCGAGGGCCATACCACATTTGGGGCAGGTACCCGCCTGTGTCTGTCTCACCTCCGGGTGCATGGGACAGGTATACGGAGGCTTCTCCGAAGACTGATGTCCGTCGTGAACTCTGCTCACGCCGGCTGGCTCATCAAGGTATCGATGCGGATCTTCGATGAATTTTCCGCGGCAAGACTCACTGCAGAAATAGTAGGTCTTCTGATTCGTCTGATGAACGTGCGAACTCTTCATCGGGTCCACAGACATGCCGCAGACTGGATCTGTCTCGATCCCGTTGGTCGAATGATGTTCTTGCTTCATCAGCGCGCCTCCGCGTCTTCTATCGTTAGCTCGGCGTAGACTTTGAGGGTGCCTCCATGTTTCTGTATGAACTGTTCCGCTTCCTCGTCCGTGTCGAAAGCAACCAGACTGGGTAGGCAGCGATCCCAGGTCCGTTCGTATTGAACGCCGGCACGATCCT
>JAUVSF010000149.1 GCA_030597245.1 Acidobacteriota bacterium | reverse complement strand
AGGCCGCTTTTCTCGAAGCCTTTCCTGAGAGGATTGAAGGTAATTGGATACCCAACCTCATCGACGAAATCCCTATCCTGGCCGTCCTTGGAACTCGCCTCAAGGATGGTCTCAAGATCAGAGACGCAGCTGAACTGAGACACAAAGAGTCGGACCGAATCCAATCCATCGTCCAGAATCTCAGCGCTTTAGGTATCGACGTCGAGGAGTATCCAGACGGGTTCGATATCCCTCCAGGACAGCGCTTGCGAGGAGGGACAATCTGCACATTTGGCGATCACCGAATCGCTATGGCCTTCGCTGTTGCGGGACTCATTTCACAGGATGGGATTCGAATCGACGATCCAGATTGTGCCGACATCTCGTTCCCCGGCTTCTTCGATCTACTTAATCTGGTGAGCAACTCAGTCTCTCCACCCTGATGATCCTGCTGCGGTCTATCTACTTGCTCCGATGAGCAACGTCTCAAAACTGACACCCGCCGCAGCACAAAAAAGGTAAAATTTAAAAGAGGAGACTCTAATTGCACTGTTTTCATCAGCGCTATCAGCTAGTTTTTCGGAGGGCCCTGCTCGAATCATCTCGGATTGGTATGAGAAGTTTACATCTGCTTGTTTTGGGAATCGCGGTTTTCATAGTTCTTGCCTTGAGTGCATCGGCCCAAAAGGCGTCATTTTCACTTAATGAGGTCTCTGAGACATTCCCTTCCACAGGCTTCGAACGAGAGATAGAGTTCTGGAAAAAGGTCTTTACCGAGTACGGTTCGAAGGAAGTGGTCTTTCACGACACCAAAGACCTCAGGCTGATCTTTCATGTGGAGACTTTCCAAAAAGAAATCGAGGGCAACTCGGCAGAAGCCAAGCGGCAACGCAGGCTGTTGAAGAAGAAAGCCAAGGAAATCCAGGTCCTGTTTGACGAGGTCCGCCGGTACGGACCCGAGTCGGCTCGTCTGGATCAGAGACACCGGGAAATCATAAAAACTCTTCAGGAGGCCGGATATCAGATTACTCCCAAGCTACTCCGCCGGTTGAAAGGTGATCTTCGGTTTCAGCGCGGAGTCAGGGACAAGTTCCGGGAAGGTTTGATCCGGTCCGGCCGGTACGAGGACAAGATTATCGAAACCTTCGAAGCATATGGCCTGCCTCCTGAACTCGTCGCTCTTCCTCACGTGGAGTCCTCGTTTAACTACAACGCCTACTCGAAAGCTGGAGCGGCAGGTATCTGGCAATTTACTAGAGGTACAGGCCGCTACTATTTGAAGATTAATCGGTACATCGATGAGAGGTTGGACCCGATTCGATCCACCGATGCCGCCGCGCGGCTCTTCAGGGACAACTATGCGACTCTAGGCAGCTGGCCTCTCGCCGTGACCAGCTACAATCACGGGAGAAACGGGATGCTGCGAGCGAAGCGGAAGTATGGCGACGACCTCCGCAAGATCGCCGACAACTACCAGTCAAAGTATTTCGGATTTGCGAGCAGAAACTTTTACGCGGAATTCCTGGCGGCTCTTGACGTGTCGAGGAACTACGAAGCCTATTTCGGCCCACTTCAGATCGATCCACCACTCGAATATGAAACGATCTTCCTGAAACGGGCTTACCATTCAAGCTATCTGACGACGGTACCAGGCCTCAGCAAGGAGGTTCTGACAGAGTACAACCCCCAACTGCGTCGAATCCTGGCATCCGGACGGGGCCGTGTGATTCCTTCGGGCGTGGAGGTCCGTGTTCCAGTCGGGAGACGAGAAGCAGTAGAGACGGTTCTGGCGAGCGCGAAGGCTGCATCTGGGGAGGTTATGGTCGCTGCTGACGGCTCAACCCGCTATCGAGTTCAGCATGGAGATGCGTTGGGTTCGATTGCATCTCAGTTCGGAACTACAACCGGCCGACTGCAGAAATTAAACGGACTCTCAAATCCCAACCGGATTTATCCAGGACAGACCCTGCTTGTTTCCCAGGGAACCGGGAAACCGTCTGCCAAAGTGACTCCGGCTGCTGTATCCTCTGCGCCGAAGGTCGCCGAAGCTTCTAGCACCCCCGAAGCTCCCCAGACGTATACGGTGCGCCGTGGGGATAACTTAACCACGATCAGCAAGAAGTTTCATATCGCAGTTGCGGACCTCAAGCGAGCCAACGGGATTTCCAACCCCAAAAGGATTTACCCTGGAATGAAGCTGAAGGTTCCGGGGACAGATTCCCCCACGCATTACGTTGTCAGAAAGGGTGACACCCTGGCTATGATCGCCCAGAAATTCGGGAGTTCAATCCACGAAATCCAGAATGTCAACGGCATCCGAAACCCCCACCAGATCCAGAGGGGACAGGCACTGCTGATTCCCTGACGTAAGGTCGTCCTGGGTCTTGGGAGATGGTTTTGGGTCCTGGGTCTTGGGTCTTGGGGGTCTCGATTAGCGCCTTTCAGACTTCGCGTGAGATTTGGTGATTTCACACCAACACGTCTCACGCAAGGGGCGCATGGGGGGACCGTGCATTGGAACTTGGATTTTCATCCATCTCTGACTCTACGAGCAGGGATATCAACGGCAGGACAATCTTTACTGTCTCGAGTCCTGAGGGTCTTGGGGGTCTGGTTTGAATTTTCTTTCGTAGGTTTTCGAAGAGCGGCGTAAGTATAGGTGATATGCGAGATCATCGAAAACTGGAAGCATTTCAGTTAGCTCATCAGCTGGTTTTAGCTATTTATAGGGTGACGGCAGCGTTTCCCTCCCATGAACTCTTCGGGCTGACATCCCAAATGCGAAGGGCTGCTGTTTCGGGTGCTGCCAATATTGTGGAAGGTTCAGCGAGACGAACTGAGGCCGATTTCCTTCGCTTCCTGGACATCTCCTTCAGTTCCCTTCGAGAAGTGGGTTACTACATTGAGCTTTCTGGTGACCTCGAGTATCTATCGACTACAGCCTCGGAAGAGTTGACCCATAAACAATCTGTAGCTGCCCAGAAGCTAGCCGCTTTGATTCGGTATTTTCGTTCTTGACTTCCCCAAGACTCACGACCCAAGACCCAAGACCCAAGACCCAAGACCCCAAGACCCAAGACCCCAAGACCCCAAGACCCCAAGACCCAATCCTGAAAGCCGCCACTCCGGATTCTCACCTCCGCTTAGATTCTCTCTTCAACAGCGGTCGCAGGTTCAAACCTAAGGCCGTCCGAGCCGGCATCCTTGTCGATATAAAGTGTCTGTCCGTCACGAAGCCGGCCTTCTAACAACATCCGAGCCAGAGGATTCTCGATCTCCTTCTGGATAGCGCGTTTCAACGGGCGGGCACCATACGAAGGATCGTATCCTACACGGACCAGATGCTCGAGCGCCTTTCGGGACAGCTCAAAGTCGATCCGACGTTCGGATAGTCTATCCCTGAGATTGTTGAGCTGAATCAGTACGATCCCCATGAGGTGTTCCTTGGTAAGGGAGTGGAAAACAATCACATCATCGACTCGATTCAGAAACTCCGGTCTGAAATGGCGACGTAATTCTCCCAAAACCGTTTCCTTCATCGCATCATACTCCCGACCTTCGAAAGCGCCCTGGAACTCGAGTATCTTGGGGCTACCCATGTTGGAAGTCATAATCAGAATCGTGTTCTTGAAATCTACGGTTCTGCCTTGGCCATCGGTAAGCCTTCCCTCGTCAAGGATTTGAAGCATCGTGTTGAAAACATCAAAGTGTGCCTTCTCAATCTCATCGAAGAGGATGACCGAAAACGGCCGCCGGCGAACGGCTTCTGTTAGCTGCCCCCCCTCTTCGTACCCGACATAGCCTGGAGGTGCACCAATCAGTCTGGCAACAGCGTGTTTCTCCTGAAACTCGGACATATCAATTCGGATCAGAGCCTTTTCGTCGTCGAACAGAAGTTCGGCAAGTGCTCTCCCCAGCTCGGTCTTCCCTACCCCGGTAGGGCCTAGCAAGATGAAGCTACCGATCGGCCGGTTGGGGTCCTTCAGTCCCGAACGTGCCCGAAGAACGGCCTCAGCCACCGTGGCCACGGCATCATCCTGACCGACTACCCGCACATGAAGATCTTCTTCCAGGTGAAGCAACTTCTCCAATTCGCCCTCAAGTAGCTTCGAAACCGGAATGCCGGTCCATCGATTGACAACCTCGGCCACGTCCTCCTCACCCACCTCTTCCTTTAACAGCTGTCCGTCTGTTTCCTGCTGGCCGGCCTCAACCTCCTTCAAGCTTTGCTCCAGCTGCGCCAATCTGCCGTAACGAAGCTCAGCCACACGGTTGAGGTCGTACGCTCTTTCAGCCTGCTCGATCTCAATCTTGGTTTTCTCAATTTCCTCGCGAAGATCCCTTTGGTCCTGGACCGTCTTTTTTTCAGCGAGCCATTGCGCTTTCAGAGGTCCCGATCGTTCATTTGTCTCAGCCAACTCCTTGTCAAGTTTCTTGAGTCGTTCTTTCGAAGCCCGATCCTTTTCCTTTTTCAGCGCTTGTCGCTCAATCTCCAGCTGCATGATGCGCCGTTCCAACTCATCGATCTCCGTAGGCATTGAGTCGATTTCCGTTTTCAGTTTGGCAGCAGCTTCGTCGACGAGATCTATGGCTTTGTCCGGGAGAAACCGATCCGAAATGTAGCGATTCGACATGACCGACGCGGCAACCAAAGCGGAGTCCTTGATCCTGACTCCATGATGAACTTCGTATCGCTCTTTCAGGCCCCTAAGAATCGAAATCGTGTCTTCTACATTTGGTTCCCTGACGACGACCGTCTGAAATCGCCTCTCGAGCGCCTTATCCTTCTCAATGAACTTCCTGTATTCATCAAGAGTTGTGGCGCCAATACAGTGCAGTTCTCCCCGCGCGAGCATGGGCTTGAGGAGGTTTCCCGCGTCCATAGCACCTTCTGCTTTTCCGGCACCCACCACGGTGTGGAGTTCGTCAATGAACAGGATGACTTCACCGCAAGACTCCTGTACCTCCTTAAGTACTGCTTTCAACCTCTCTTCGAATTCACCTCGATACTTTGCACCTGCAATCAGCGCGCCCATATCCAATGTGACGACGCGTTTGTTCTTGAGCCCCTCGGGAACATCTCCACGCACAATCCGCTGGGCCAGGCCCTCAACAATAGCCGTCTTCCCAACGCCGGGCTCACCGATCAGAACAGGGTTGTTCTTGGTTCGACGAGAGAGTATTTGCATGATTCTTCGTATTTCATCGTCACGTCCAATTACCGGATCAAGCCTTCCATCAGATGCCTCGCTGGTTAGATCACGACCGTACTTCTCGAGCACCTGATAGATAGCTTCGGGGTTCTGAGAAGTAACCCGCTGGTTTCCTCTGATATCCTGCAAAACCTGCAGCAGCAGGTCGCGAGTCAGCCCCGCAGCACGAAGTAACTTGCCGACATCTCCCTTGTCATCCACCAACGCGAGGAGAATGTGCTCCACCGAAACGTATTCGTCCTTTAGAGCCTTTGCTTCTTTCTCAGCTCTCGCCATCAGAAGATTCAGGCCTGAGGAAAAGTAGGTTTGATCGTTGTTGCCAACCGGACCGGAAAGCCTGGCTTGACCGTCGACTAACCCTGACAGCCGGTTATGCAAGTTCGAAACATCTATTCCGGCCTTCTTCAGAACGGCAGGGGCCAAGCCTTCTTCCTGGCTCAGAAGACTGAGGAACAAGTGCGAAATATCTATTTCCGTATTACGCCTTTCGAGCGCCATCATATGAGCGCCGTTCAGCGCCTCTCGGACTTTTTCCGTTAAGCGATTTACATCCATAGTCTTCCATCTATAAGATCGAATGAATCTGAAGACAAGGTGAGAACCATGGTTGGTGTCTAAGAACAGTTCTGGTTGACCTTGCTTCTCGTCCCGCTTAAACTCTGCGAAGCCAACCAGCTGACGACTCGGGAGGAGTTACCTTGAATGGTTTTTAGCAAGACGCTTTCTTTCTGCATTTTTTCTATTCTGTTCTTAAGTTCTTCTGCTCTTGCCCAGCGGCCCGTAAATGATGAAGAACTGGATGAACCGTATGCGACCCCACACGCACGGAACACCCCACGTGTGGTTGAACAGCCCGAGGGAGCAGAACTAAGTCTCCCTAATGGGTTCGAAATCAGCGTCTGGGCGGAAGACTTCAAACGCCCGCGTTTTATGCTTCTGGGACCGAATCACGAAGTCCTGCTTTCAGATTCAGCAGATGAGGGCGCTGTGTATGTGCTGAGAGACACGGATCAGGATGGTGTTGCAGACAGCAGGCAGACCCTGATTGAGGGAATGTATCGACCCTACGGAATTGCCTTCTGGCGCGACTACGTATACATAGCCGGAACCGTCGAGGTGAAACGGTGGAAATACCAGCCTGAAACAAGAACGGTCTCAGGCGAAGGGGAGACCGTCGTTTCCTGGCCCGACTTCAAACGCGGCCATTGGACACGCACCATCCTGTTCGACAGAGCGGGTGAAAGGATGTACGTGTCGATCGGCTCCGGTTCCAATGTCGATGCCGGAGAAGACCCGAGGAGAGCCGCGATCAACGCCTACGATCCAGAGGGTGGCAGCCACGAGATCTTCGCGTCGGGATTAAGGAACGTGATCGGACTCGACTTCTACCCAGGTTCAGATGTTCTTTGGGCCGCGACCCAGGAGAGAGATGCGCTCGGCGACAACCTTGTCCCTGACTACTTCACTTCAGCCAACAGGGGCGATTTCTTCGGCTGGCCCTATGCTTATATAGGCCCCCATGAGGATCCTCGGCGTGCGGGGGAGCAACCCGACCTGGTCCAGAGCACTCGATACCCGGACGTGTTGATACCAGCCCATTCGGCGGTGCTGGATATCGAGTTTTATACCGGCGACTCGTTTCCAGAGGAATTCCATGGCGGCGCCTTTCTGGCATACCACGGTTCCTGGAACCGCGCTCAGCGAACCGGGTACAGTGTGACTTTTGTTCCCTTCAAGGACGGCAGACCGACTCAAGGCCCCCAAGATTTCTTGAGCGGCTGGATGCTGGGTGAAGACCAGCGCGAGGTGTGGGGACGCCCAGTGGGAATTCTTCAGCTGCCGGACGGATCGCTTCTGATCTCGGACGATGGAGGCAGGAAGATCTGGAGTGTCCGGTATACAGGAAAGGAGTAGAGGCATGGTACCGGGAAGGTGGCACATCCTGGGCATTATCGCCTACCTGGTACTCACGCTGCCTACGCCCTTCTTCGCCGGCGCGTCCCAGGGAGAACCGCAGGCAAATGGGCTTGCTTTTTCGCACTCTCTTCATTTTCAGCAACCTGAGATCGGCTGCCCCGTCTGTCACGTCTCCGTGGCCGAAAGCCCCCGTTCGAGTGACAACAATCTACCCAAAGAGAGCGCCTGCCTGATCTGCCACGAGAGGAAGCAGGGTGACACATGCCTTCCGTGCCACACAAACCCGGAACACGCTTCGCCTCTTAAGCCGCGGAGCTGGAGGTTCCAGTTCAACCACAGAATCCATGTGCAACTCACGGATCTGATGCTCGGGTTCGCCAACCTGGATTCAGCCGGTGAACCGGGGCAAGCAAGTGAAAAAGTGGCCCTCTTCGACGAGACCACAACGGTGTGCCTTGCCTGCCACCGCGGCATGACGTCAACTGACACGGGTGGACTTGAGAATTATCCGACTATGAAGCGATGCCTCGCGTGCCACGAGGGGCAGGGGGATGCGATGAATCATTGCGCCACCTGCCATCTTCCCGAGGCGGATCTGTTCCCTTCCGACCACCAGTCGAACACGTTCTTCGACGACCATTCAGCAGAGGCAGCCAACCATGATTCTGAGGCCTGCCGGATGTGTCACACCCCTGGGTTCAATCCATGCACTCAATGCCATTAATCCCCACCCAAGGTGCTTGAGTCGAGCGGGAAAAGGGAAATCCCATCAGCTGTGACGGAAATCGTGCAGGGGTCTCCTTCGTTGAGACCCGTACGTCGAAATGTATCGGAGGGAACCTGGCCCGTTATGGTTGCCCCAGAATGCAGGGTGAACTGTACCCAATAGAAATCCGGCCGACGGTCTACCATCGCAACCCTGGCAGAACGAACGTTCAGGGAAAGGCTCGCGGGCACTTCCATGTCCGGCTTGATAATCTTGACAGAACCGGTTCTGATCACAACCTCCACCTCTTGTCCTATCTGCAACGATCCCAAGTGTGGGATAGACCAGACGGCGTCGGCCGCGGTGACCTTCCAGACTCCGGAAGACTCTCCGGCAACTTCGCCCTTGAGGATATTGACATCCCCCAGGAGCCTGGCGAGTCCTCCAGTCACGGGCCGGAAAAGGACTTCGTCCCTGGAGCCCGACTGAATGATCTCTCCGCCTTCCATGACTGAGATCGTATTGGCGACCGTGGCGGCTACATCAAGATCGTGAGTCACAAGGATGGCAGGCACCTGGTGTTCCTCGACCAGATGAGTCAGATCATCCATGAGCTTTGAACGCACGATTCGGTCAAGGTGTACGAACGGTTCGTCGAGCAAGAGCAGAGCCGGTTCTGAGGCCAAAGCCCGAGCAATGGCCGCTCGGCGTTTCTGGCCTCCTGAGACCTCCAAAGGGTAGCGATCCACCAGGAGCCGGAGACCCATTTCGCTAAGCAGCCCAGTTGCAACCTCCCTCGCAGCGCCTTTCTGAGACGTTCTTATCGGATACATCACGTTCTCGAGAAGCGTCTTGTGCGGGAACAAAGCTCCATCCTGGAAAACGTAGCCGATCCGTCGATTCCTTGGGGGCACATTTACGGTTTTCTCGCCATCGACTGCCTTAAAAAGGATTCGATCTCCCAACGATATCAGCCCGGAGTCTGGACGACTCAGTCCAGCCACACATTCGAGTGTTTGCGTCTTCCCCACCCCGGAACGCCCGAAAAGAACATGGATTCCTCTGCCCGTCTCTAAATCGATACGAAGGCGAAACGAAGACAGTTCTCGCTTGATTTGAATCTTCAGGATCTCCATCGTAAGAAATCACTTTCCAGGAAATGCAGCAGCACAACCACGATCAATACCACTGCAGAAAGAAGAATCACGATCCCAGTGCCCGTTGTACTGTCTCCCAGCTGAATCGACTCGTAAAGAGCTATCGGCAGAGTGCGCGTTCGCCCGGGAATGCTCCCCGCCACCATCAGAGTTGCCCCAAACTCTCCGGTGGCCCGCGCCGTTGCCAAAAGCATGCCCGCCAGAATTCCCCGGCCGGCCAGCGGAAGAGTGACGTCTCTAAAAACCTCCAGTTCAGTGGCACCGAGTGTCCTGGCCACATCCTCGAGGCGCGGATCGACGGCGCCAATAGCGGCCCGAGAGGTGAAGACCATCAGCGGTAATCCTACAACCGCCCCCGCAACCGCTGCCCCATAGGGTGTAAAAAGAAGCTTGAACCCGAACCAGTCCGCCAGAGGTGAACCTGTACCCAATATCACCAAAAGAAAGTAACCCAGCACAGTCGGCGGCATCAGCAGAGGAAAGAGAAGCAAGACCTCAAAGAAGTGGCGAATACGCGTCCTGGCTCGTGCCAGAAACAGGGCCATAGGAAGTCCGACCAAAAGGATCGCCACAGCTGCCATGAGGGTTACATGGGCCGATACTGAGAGTGCACTCTGAATCGTCATCAATCTCCGCCATCAGGTGT
>JAUVSF010000734.1 GCA_030597245.1 Acidobacteriota bacterium | reverse complement strand
CGTCATCGATATCCTGCAGAGCATGGGCGCCGATATCAGCCTTGAAAACCCGAAATTGTTGGGTGAGGAGCCCGTGGCCGATATTCGTGTGCGGTCGTCGGCTTTGCAGGGTGCTGCGGTTGACCCTGATCTTGTCTCACTAGCGATTGATGAATTTCCGGTTTTGTTTGTTGCGGCAGCGGCGGCCAAAGGCAAGACCGGGTTTTCTGGCATCAGTGAACTTCGGGTGAAAGAAAGCGATCGCATCGCCGCCATGGCGGAGGGTATGCGGATTCTCGGGATAGAGGTCGATGAATCAGATGACGGCGCGGTCGTGCACGGTGGTCGATTCGGCGAAGGGACGGTGCAGAGCCATGGGGACCACCGGGTTGCCATGTCGCTCGCTTTGGCAGGCACTGTAGCCTCCGGAGCAGTGGTCGTGGAGGATGTCGAGTCGGTTGATACTTCCTTCCCCGGTTTTTGCGAATGCATGAATGGGCTGGGCGCCGACATATCCCTGCAAAGTGAGCATTAATTTGACTATCCCCGTCATCGCAATCGATGGACCCAGCGGATCCGGCAAGGGGACCATCGCCCGGCGAGTTGCAGAGGCTCTTGGCTTCCATTTGCTCGATAGCGGGGCGCTCTACCGTCTGACGGCAATATCAGCCAGTAAGGACGGTGTCGAGCTTACCGACGCAGAACGCGTTGCCGGGATCGCCCGAAGGCTCAATGTCCGATTTGACAGCTTTGATGACGGGTCGGAGCGCATTTGGCTTGACGACGAGGATGTGACGCGAGAAGTACGCAAGGAATCAACCGGGGCAGGGGCCTCGACCGTTGCCGCCATAGCGGCGGTTCGGGAGGCACTTTTGGATCGCCAGAGGGCCTTCGAGCGCGCGCCCGGACTGGTGGCCGATGGCCGCGATATGGGAACGCATGTATTTCCTTCCGCTTTGGTCAAAATCTACCTGACGGCCAGTGCTGAAGAACGCGCGAGAAGGCGCCATAAGCAGTTGAAAGACAAGGGTATGGATGTTAGCCTTGCCGCCCTTTCACGGGACATAGAGGACCGTGACCGCCGGGATTCCGAGAGATCGGTAGCTCCGTTGAAGCCAGCGAAGGATGCCAGAATTCTGGATTCTTCAGGTAAGTCCATCGAGACTGTTACGCAAACAGTGCTGGACTGGGTCGCAGAACTCTAAATTCTTCGATAGGTAAATGGATAGGATCGAACAGGATGTTCGCTCCTTTTTTTGTAATGACCGTCGTAGCAGGAAGCACATCGACGCTTGGGCGGGAACATGTTGTTCCCTTGGATTAACTAACATGTCTGAAAGTTTTGCTGAATTATTTGAAGAAAGTTTTGCCAGTAAACAAATAAAACCGGGTTCCATCATCACCGGTATAGTAGTGGCAATAAATGACGATGTCGTACTCGTCAGCGCAGGTCTCAAATCTGAGGCCGTTATCCCCAGAGAACAATTCAAGAACGATAAGCGTGACACTGAACTCGCCGTTGGTGACGAGGTTGAAGTTGCACTGGATGCCGTTGAAGACGGTTTCGGTGAGACCAAGCTCTCCCGCGAAAAAGCGATTCGTGCTCGTACGTGGATCGATCTTGAGAAAGCCTTTGAAGAAGGTGCCGTTGTTGAAGGCATCATCAATGGTCGCGTCAAGGGTGGCTTTACTGTCGAAATCGACAATGTTCGGGCGTTCCTGCCGGGATCATTGGTTGATGTTCGACCAGTTCGCGACCCCGCTTACCTGGAAGGCAAGGAGCTTGAATTTAAAGTTATCAAGCTCGACCAACAACGCAACAACGTGGTTGTGTCCCGCCGTGCGGTTGTAGAGAAGGAATACTCCGCAGAGCGCGAAGCACTTCTGAAAGAACTTCAGGAAGGCAACACGGTTAAGGGCATTATCAAGAACCTCACCGATTACGGCGCATTCGTCGACCTCGGTGGCATCGACGGTCTGCTGCACATTACTGATATGGCCTGGAAGCGCGTTAAGCATCCTTCCGAGGTTGTGGATGTAGGTCAGGAAATTGACGTCAAGATCCTCAAGTTCGATCGCGAACGCCAGCGTGTATCGCTTGGCATGAAGCAGCTCGGAGACGATCCGTGGCAGGATTTGGCGAGGCGTTATCCGCAGCACACACGAATTTTCGGCAAGGTCACGAACATTGCAGACTACGGTTG
>JAUVSF010000032.1 GCA_030597245.1 Acidobacteriota bacterium | reverse complement strand
GTGATTCCAGGGTTGGATCTCGAAAGCGACAGGATAATGGACTCCACGGACGCTTTGGAGTTGCCCGACGTGCCCAAACGCTTGCTGGTGGTCGGAGGCGGCTACATCGGGTTGGAGCTTGGGACGGTGTATGCAGCACTCGGATCGAAGGTGACGGTTGTCGAGATGCTGGCCGGGCTTCTTCCTGGCGCGGACAAGGATCTCGTTCGTCCGCTGGAAAGACGTATTCGGGAGTCATTCGAAGCAGTTTATACGGAAACAAAGGTTGTTTCTGTCACCGAGACGAAGCGGGGGCTCACGGTTCAGTTCGAGGGCAAGACCGATGAGGAACAGACATTCGATCGGGTGCTTGTTGCCGTAGGAAGGCGTCCGAATTCGGATGACCTTGGATTGGAGAAGATCGGAATAGAGCCAGACGAAGCTGGTTTCATCAGAGTGGATCAACAGTGCCGAACCTCACGGGAGAATATCTTTGCCATCGGAGATGTTGCGGGTCAGCCGATGCTCGCTCACAAGGCAATGAGAGAAGGCAAAGTGGCGGCCGAGGTACTTGCCGGCAAGCGTTCTGCTTTCGACAACCAGGCAATTCCAGCCGTCGTTTTTACGAACCCTGAGGTCGCTTGGACCGGGCTCACGGAGACCGAGGCGAAGGACAAGGGCATCGAGTTCAAAGTGGCCCGGTTTCCCTGGGCGGCCTCTGGGCGCGCCTTGACCCTTGGCCGAGGGGAAGGTCTTACGAAAATGCTTTTTGAGCCGGAGTCGGGCCGGATCCTCGGGGTGGGTATCGTAGGTCTAAACGCGGGTGAATTGATTGCTGAAGGAAACCTGGCCATCGAGATGGCTGCCGTGGCTGAGGATTTGGCGCTCACCATCCATACTCACCCCACATTGTCTGAGACGGTTGGCGAGGTGGCAGAGGTTTTTCTCGGTCATGCAACGCATCTGTACCGGAAGAAGTCGTAAATGTTTGGCAACACGCCTTGAGTGCAGGAGAGAGAATCATGGGACGAAGCCGGAACAGCTATGAAACCTGTAAGAGCTTGAATGTCGGAGGACGTACGTTCAAGTATTTCAGTCTTCCTTCTTTAAAGAGTACCGGAGTAGGTGATGTTGAGCAGCTTCCCTACTCGCTCAGGATCCTCCTCGAGAATCTTCTCCGAAAGGAAGACGGAGTGGAGGTGACCGCCGACGACATTGGTGCTCTCGCGAATTGGGATCCTGCTGCGAAGCCGCAGCGCGAGATTGCTTTCACGCCGGCTCGGGTCGTGCTGCAGGACTTTACAGGAGTGCCTGCTGTCGTCGATTTGGCCGTGATGCGTGACGCGATTGCGCAACTCGGTGGGGAGCCTTCAAGGATCAATCCACAGGTTCCCTCTGATCTCGTCATCGATCACTCGGTTCAAGTGGATTCGTTTGGACAGGAGCAGTCTTTCGAGGAGAATGTTGCAAGAGAGTTTGGCCGTAACCAGGAGCGGTATACATTTCTTCGGTGGGGACAGTCGTCTTTCGACGACTTCAAAGTCGTTCCACCTGCCACCGGAATCGTGCACCAGGTCAATCTCGAGTATCTTGCCCGGGTCGTCTTCGACGCAGCCGATGGCGAAGATACGTATGCCTACCCGGACACCCTCGTAGGCACAGACAGTCACACCACGATGATCAACGGCCTCGGAGTACTGGGCTGGGGAGTGGGCGGCATTGAGGCGGAAGCAGCGATGCTCGGACAGCCGATCAGCCTTTTGATCCCGCAGGTGATTGGATTTCGGCTCGAAGGTGAGCTTCCGGAAGGAGCAACCGGGACCGATTTGGTGCTCACGGTGACCCGGATGCTCCGTGAGATGGGCGTGGTAGGAAAGTTTGTCGAGTTCTTTGGTCCCGGTGTCTCCAGTCTGGCTCTTGCTGATCGCGCAACGCTCGGCAATATGTCGCCGGAGTATGGCGCCACCTGTGCGATTTTTCCGGTGGATGAAAAGACGCTGGACTACCTGAGATTCAGTGCCAGGGATGCTGAGCGCGTGAACTTGGTGGAAGCCTACATGAAGGAGCAAGGCTTGTTTCACAGCCCTGACAGCCCTGAGCCGGTTTACAGCGATGTGCTGGGGTTGGATCTGCAGACTGTGGAAGCCTGCATAGCGGGACCCAAGAGACCCCATGACTGGATTCGACTGCGGGAATCCAAAGATGCGCTTGAGGGCATACTCAGTGAGATGACATCGGAGCGCGAGAAGCGTTCGCCCAGGCAGCCTGAGGCTGGTGTGGGACGCCGCTCGGTCTCCGTTCAACTCAACACGGAGAGCGGATCGGTTGACTTTGAGCTGCAGGATGGCGCCGTCGTGATTGCTGCGATCACCAGTTGCACAAACACTTCTAACCCAGCCGTTATGATTGGAGCTGGACTGGTGGCTCGTAAGGCCGTCGAGAAAGGTCTGCGTGCGGAGCCTTGGGTAAAAACCAGTTTGGCGCCGGGCTCCCAGGTGGTGACTGAGTATTTGCGTGAAGCCGGCTTGGACGGGGACCTGAATGCGCTTGGGTTCAATCTTGTGGGATACGGGTGCACAACTTGTATTGGAAACAGTGGACCTCTCCCCGCGCCTATTTCTTCGGCCATTCGCGAGAATGATCTGATCGCCTGTTCCGTTCTCTCCGGAAATCGCAATTTCGAAGGGCGTATTGGTCCTGACATTCGGGCCAACTTCCTCGCCTCACCGCCCCTGGTGGTAGCGTACGCGTTGGCAGGGAGAATGGATATTGACTTCCACTCCGAGCCGATCGGCTCGGACCGGCAGGGAAATCGGGTCTACCTCCGTGACATCTGGCCCACCCAGCATGAGGTTGAAGCGACAGTCAGCAGGGCGGTGAAGCGTGAAATGTTCGCTGACCGGTATGCGGACGTTTTCGCCGGCGACGAACGCTGGCGGGCTTTACCGATTCCGGAGGGTGAGAGGTACGACTGGGATCCATCCTCTACCTACATCAGAAAACCGACCTTTTTCGAGGGGATGAGCCCGGAGCCTGAAGAATTGCAGGATTTGAAGGGGATGCGTCTGCTGGCATTGCTCGGTGACATGGTGACGACCGATCACATCTCGCCGGCAGGTGCAATCCCCAAGGATGGCCCAGCCGGGCGGTATTTGATTGACAAGGGGGTCAGTCCTGAAGACTTCAACTCGTTCGGTTCTCGACGCGGTAACCATGAGGTGATGGTGCGAGGGACCTTCGCGAATATCAGGCTGAGAAACCACCTCGTTCCCGGGGTCGAGGGTGGCTTTACGAGGCATCCGTCCTCACCCGATCCAATGCCCATCTATGATGCCGCAATGCTGTATAAGCATGACGATACGCCACTTCTGGTAATTGCCGGCAAGGACTATGGCTCAGGTTCATCCCGAGATTGGGCTGCAAAAGGCACGCGTCTGTTGGGGATCAGGGCTGTCATAGCCGAGAGTTTTGAACGGATTCACCGCAGTAACCTGATCGGGATGGGGGTCCTGCCGCTACAGTTCTCCGAGGGCGAAAATGCCGAGACTCTTGCACTCGATGGAGAAGAGACCTTCGATTTGGTCGGGTTGGATGATGGATTGGAACCGGGAGCTGTACTCACGGTGACGGCGGTTAGGGCCAATGGAGAGGCCAAGCAATTTGAGGTTATAGCCCGAGTAGACACCCCGAACGAAGTCCAGCACGATCGCCACGGCGGAATCCTCCAATATGTGCTTAGGAACGTGCCTGGACGGTAGACTGCCCGATTAACTCGTTAAAGGCGCCGGAAGAGAGGTCAGTCCAAAGAGATGATAGGACCGATCCCGTGTTTCTTGCTGGGAATAGGACTGATTCTCTTCTTCCTGCTTTACTGGCGACTCCACCCTTTTCTAGCCCTGATCTCGACGGCCTTCATCTGCGCCTTCCTTTCGGATCAGATTCCTTTGCTTGAGGCGATTCCCACCGTGACGGGTGGTTTCGCAGAGCTGATGGGCAAAATCGGCTTCCTCCTGGTCCTGGCATCAATTATAGGAAAATGCCTGGTGGACAGTGGAGCCGCGACGCGCATCATCCGCTCCTTTTCGGATGCATTTGGCGAGGGCAGGGAAGAGTACTCCTTTCTTGGAAGCAGCTTCGTGCTATCGATGCCGGTCTTCTTTGACACCGTGTTCTATCTGCTCGCTCCCCTGGTCAGAGCTGCCTATGCGAGAAGGAAACGCGACTATGCGCTGATGATCTGTGCGGTGGCGGCGGGTGGGGCTGTCACACATGCACTGGTACCGCCAACTCCGGGACCCATCATGGTGGCTCAGACGCTAGACATATCAATCGGATTGACCTTTCTCGTTGGTACGCTGGCTTCGATTGTTCCTGCGTTGGTGGGGGGCGTCTGGTATGCGAACTTCCTTAACCGTCGGATTGAAATCGTGCCTCAAGAGGTCTACGGGGCTTCGATAGAAGAACTCGAGGAAGTGGCGTTGCAAACAGACGAGGAACTCCCTTCACTGGTGGCTTCGTTGACTCCGGTTTTCCTTCCGGTCGCGATGATATCGCTTGTGACAGTGGTAACAGTGATTACCGGGGAGGCCGGCGTCCCACCCTTTATTCAGCTGATCGGCGATAAGGACGTAGCTTTCTTGGTTGGAGCAGCAGCAGCGATTATCCTGGTGGCAGTTCACAACAGGGTTCGATTTCGTGGGGTTTTTAAGACTCTTGAGCCTGCAATTGCCGGCGGTACCGTGATAGCCTTCATCACCTGCGCCGGTGGAGCATTTGGGAAGGTGCTGACTGAGTCCGGTGTTGGTCAGGTTCTGGCTGATGCCTCACGAGACTGGGGAATGTCGCTATTGACCCTCGCGTTCATTACAGCTGCATTAATACGCGTTGCCCAGGGTTCAGCCACAGTCGCTATGATAACGACTGCGGGCATCATTGCGCCGGCTATCGCCGCTTCTGATTTGTCGTATCATCCAGTCTACCTGGTCGGAATGATCGGATTCGGCGCTACGACTACTCCGTGGATGAACGACAGTGGATTCTGGATTGTGTGTAAGATGGGAGGCTTGACCGAGGCCGAGACTGTTAAGGTCTGGACAATACTGCTCACCCTGGTTTCTTTCACGGGATTTGGGTGGATATGGCTTCTCTCCAAGGTGCTTCCGCTGGTATGATGCTCCGTCGGAATTAGAAGCTGATTTGAAGAAGCGGATGTATGACAACTGATGGATAGTGACAAACTGAGTTCAACCGATATTCTCGAAGTGCCGATCTTCCCTCTGCCTGACGTGGTTTTTTTCCCGCGTACGATACTCCCTCTGCATATCTTTGAGCAGCGCTACCGGCAGATGGTGTCGGAATGCGTGTCTCGGGACAAGCACATCGGGATGGTGCTGCAGAAGCCCGACTGGGAGTACCAACTCTCGGATGTTCCACCAGTCTATTCTGTTGGCGGATTGGGAGTTATCAGCGACTTCCAGGAGTTGGAAGATGGGAAGTACGATATTGTCCTTTCCGGGATTGGGCGTTTTGAGATTGTTGATTTCGTAGCTGAGACACCGTACCAGATCGCCCAGGTCAAGCTTTTGGGTGAAGCTTATGACAAGCAGGACGATGACACAATGATGTCAAGGGCCCTGCTCGACAAGTTCAGGCTCTTTCTCGGTGGCGAGGACAGCTTTACCAGCTATCTGGAGGAGGAAAGCGATTTCCATACACTCGTCAATTCCTTGTGTTCAGCGATTCCCATTCCACCGGGTGACAAGCAATCGCTTCTGGAAATGACCAGCGTTAGAGTTCGCGCAGAGGTAACCTTGTCTCTCATCGGCGAATTACTGAGCCAAAAGGAGTTCGTCTCCGAATTTGAGCATTTGAGACCTGACGACCCTGTTTCGAACTAGTGAGCCGGCAGTAATCCGCCTGTCCTCCGTAGCTCGAAGAGCGAAGGAGGATGCTCGGTCAGCGGTACTAACCCGCTTTTTTCATCCGATGACGCAGCAGCCAGTTGGTGAGAAATGCGGGTGAGGACCCTTCGCTCGGAAGAAGACCTCATTCAAGACCGTTATGAATCAATTGATCGATATCCTCTGCCGTCTGATGGCCTTCGGAGATGAGGTCAAACAGGAAATCGAATTCCCAGTCTTCAGGAAGGCTCAATTCAGCGGCAAGGTGCGATCTGTTGAGAGGGTGAGTACCGTCGAGCACCATTGCCTCCAGGTGGTGGATATCGGTCGCTCCCAAAGGGCAGTTCTCAATCGCGATGGGAAGTAATCGGCCCTTCATGACATACGCGCATTTGTCGGCTACGAAACCCATGTAGTCACTCTCAACTGCAGGCGGCCCATACCCAGAGTAGCTGATTCTCTCGACTTCAACGAGCGTCCCCTTACCGATCCCAAAGAGCTTGTAGAAGTGTTCTTCTGACAGTCGATCCTCGGGAACAGCCGAGAGTAGACCCTGAGGCTCTTCCCCAGCGTCGTCGAACACCGCTGCAGCGGCGGATCGGCCCACTACCTGCGCCACGGTTTCTCGGGCTTCATCAAGGTTCCTGTAAATGATAGCTTTCAGAATTACTCCTGTGTCATCCACGTGATAACGATACTACGCTGCAGTTGGATTCCCAACAATTCGCCGCGAATCTCTGCGGCCTGAGGCGTGTCTTTGACCGCCAAATCACCGAGGCACCAAGAACTCTTTGTGATCTTGTGACTTACTGGTTAATATCCCCAGGCCCGGAAGCATTCACAGTTCACAATTCACAATTTCCAAGCCGCATTTCCCTCAGCGCGAATGCCTCTAGCCAATCGCGCTGTGGGGAAACGCAGTCGCAGAGCGATTTGCAAGAGGTGAGCGAAGGAGTTCACCCTAGGAAATGGCTGTAAGTTGTTGAAAAACGGTTGTGAGGGGAAGGTGCCAAGTCGAATTCACCCCGAACTCGACAGAAACGCACAGATTCAGCCGCGCAGGAATCCTAAGGAGGGCGAATCTGCGAAACTCATGCCGTCCCGCAAGGCGGGACTCCTGTGAGGGGATCGGCCGGCAACCCAGGGCTGGCCCTCCTTCGTCGGGCACTCGCCCTGGGCTCTGCGCATATCGCCCCGCAAGGCGGGGCTGAACTGGGAGGAAATGATCAACTTGGAAACAACTCTGAGGAAAAGGGCCTCCGGCTCCGCCGTCACCCCTTTCCTCAAGACTCGCAATGATCCATAATTAAGAAAGCGTTACCTATGTCTTGACCACACCGCGCCATCCGGCATTTGTCATTTGTCACTTGTCATTTGTCACTGGAACCGGGTATTTCAACGGACTCAGAAACCTCTACAGCGCGAATACCTTGGGAAAGATCCTTCTTGACACAATCTGGAGAACAAATTACATTCTTGACAATCTGTTAATGAGACTTCTTCGATTTGGCTGCGTTTTAGCGTTCTTGATGCCTGGTTTGATGATCAGCCCTGCCGGCGCTGGTTCGTCCGACACTTACGAGAAGAGCCTCAAACTCGTATCATTTGAGCGTGTTGACCTCGCTCCTCTGACTTCAGAGCTAAGGAAAAGACAGGATTTTCTTTCCGAACGTGAGTTGGACGGAGTAGTGCAGAGGAATCTGCGGTACATCTTCTATAACAGAATAAACCGGTCGCATTTCCTGGTGGCCCCCACTCCGGAAAACGTCATCGCTCAGATCGATCTAATTCTCCAGTTGAACCGGAAACTGAAAGGGGCCCTCCATCGAGGTCGCCTCCTTATGAGTCAGGATTATTCGCGCGGTGAACTGTACGCTCTTCTGGATGAGGTGAACCTTTTGGCCAAAGAATTGAAGAGTGAGTTCTTTGAGTTTTTTGTGGAGGGACATGCTTCAGAGTATTCGCTTCGTTTGTCGAACTCGGGCGATTCTGCTGTGCAGCTTGCTCACTTTCTCGTTCAGTCCAACAAGATCAGCGTCGAGTTGAATAGAGGGTTTGAAGACTACTTTTTCGGTGCGTCTCCAGGGGCCATCAGTCTCAATGAGTATGAGAAAAACTCTATCGGGACGCTGATAGAGTGTTTGGAGATGCTTTCGAATACCTTTGCCAAGAGGATTGCCGGCCCCGACGGCGTTAGATGAACCTCTCCCCGTCGTGCAGGTGACGCATCGGCCTCTTCTTAGGTTCGCGCATTGTGCGTAAAGCAGTCACTAGACCGTGTGCCAGAGCGGCGGCACCAATCGTCGGATAACGGACGGCGCGGCGAACGCGGCTGGTCTGTCGGGAAAACTTGGTGAGCGCGAACTCGAACTGGCGCCCGGCTTCATCAATCTTCACCAGTGCCGATTCAATTCCCTTCGACGCGCTTTCATTTGCCTTGCCTGCACCCGACGTCAGGGAGTCCAGCAGGCCGGCAATGCTCTTCTCAACTACAGGAAGCGTCCTGAAAATCCAGTCCGCTCGGCCCAATCCGGCGCTAATTGATGTCAGGGCATCCCCTACCTCCCGCGCCAAACGGGTAGCTGCTGTTTCCAACCGTTTCATCTCCTGGTTAAGTTTACTCATGACCACCAAGAGAACGATTGTCTGGGCCAGAATCAAACCGACCAACACGAAGATTAGAACCGTGGCAAGTTCCAAATTCTGAAATGTCATCCTGATTGGACGATATCATAGGCGGGAATCTAAGTTAAGCTGATTCTTGCCGGCTGCTTTTGCTGATCTTTGAATGATCGGTGATCAGCTCGGTCGATTTGGAATTGGGATCCAATTCGGAGCAGAATCAGAGTGAACTTGAGTAAGGATCTCGGAGAGCGATTGGAGGGTGACTTGAAAGGGAAGAAAGTGTGTGAGTCCAGGACCGCCATGACTGAGTTGGTTCTTCCGAACGATGCCAACACTCATGGCAATGTGTTGGGAGGCAAGGTGATGCATTTGATGGACCTGGCCGCTGCAATAGCTGCGTTTCGGCATTGCAGGAATCCGGTGGTGACTGTCTCAGTCGATTCGGTTCGTTTCCTTCACCCGGTTAAGGTCGGAGCCGTGATGATGTTCGAGGCCGTGATCACCAGGGCCTTCGGAACTTCGATGGAGATACAGGTCGAGGTGCGGTCAGAGGATCTCATAACGGGCGACCAGATGAGAACGTGTAGTGCCTATCTAACTTTTGTAGCTATCGACGAGCAAGGCAAGCCTGCCTCGGTGCCCCCGCTTCTTCCTGAAACGCAAGAGGAGAAACAGAGGTTTAAAGGGGCACTCTTGAGGAGAGAACATCGACTTCGACTGTCATCCGGGGAGGCGTAGATGATAGAGGAGACTCAGAAAGCTGAGGCATACCGGCATCTAATCAGCAAGGCCGAAGCCGCCCTCTTCGGGGAACCTGATCCACTGATATGGATGGCCGGTCTGTCTTGTCTGGTTCGGGACACCATGGGGTTTTTCTGGGTCGGCTTCTACAGGGTTCAGGGGAATGAACTTCTGATTGGCCCGTACCAGGGGACCTTTGGGTGTACTCGGATTCCATTCGGCAAAGGTGTCTGCGGGGCCTGCGCGGTTCACCGGAAAACGATCATCGTGCCCGATGTGCGTCAGTTCCCCGGACATATCGCCTGTGATGCTGAATCGAGATCAGAAATTGTGGTTCCCGTGTTCGACGAATTGGGGCAACTGCGAGCAGTGATGGATATTGACTCAATCGAATCCGATACCTTTGATGGGACCGACCAGGATTATCTGGAGCGGATCGCCGAGATGATGAGAGGCTTGGAATGGAGCCGGATAGCCTGAAACAGGGAATCCGCCGAGAGGCAGAGTCTCTGGGCTTCAGCGCAGTTGGTTTTGCCCGCTTTGAACAGGTGCCGGGCGAACGCCTCGAGACTTGGTTGAAAAAGGGCTATCAGGGCAAGATGGCGTACCTGGAAAGGAATATCGAGAAGCGCCTCGACCCCAGTCGGATTCTGGTAGACGTAAAAACAATAATCTGCGTGCGGATGGACTATTACCGCTCTCCCGATCGAACCGCGTCTCATCGCTTTGAAGGTGTGGTTTCCCGGTATGCAGTTGGAGAGGATTACCATTTCGTGATGGAGAAGCGTCTGAAAGAGCTTCTGCATCGTATCCAGAAAGTGAGTCCAATAACGATCGGAAAGGCTTATGTCGATACCGGGCCGGTTCTGGAAAAGTACTGGGCTGCGGAAGCCGGGCTCGGTTGGATTGGGAAGCACACGAATCTGATTGCGAAAAAAGCTGGATCCTGGTTCTTCCTGGGCGAAATCCTTGTCGATGCAGAGATCGAACCGGATCATCCAATGGCTGACCATTGCGGATCTTGCACTCGCTGCATCGAGGCCTGCCCGACCCAGGCTATTGTCGAGCCCTACGTCCTGGACGGCCGCCGGTGCATTTCCTACCTCAACATTGAACTTCGCGAAGACATCCCCGTTCAGTTGCGGCCATTGGTCGGAAACCTGGTTTTTGGATGCGACATCTGTCAGGAGGTTTGTCCCTGGAACAGTGAGCCGGCGCATTCTGACTACGAGGGTTTTGGATCGTCTTCCCAGGCCATGGATCTGAGGGAAATGGCTCGGCTGACGCCTGACAAGTTCAGCGAGGTTTTCAGGCGGACTCCCTTGAAGCGCGCCAAGTGGAGAGGGTTGCTCCGGAACGTCGCAACAGCAATGGGAAACAGTGGCGACGGTGAAATGATCCCGGAGCTGAAACTCCTCTTGCGTTGTGGCGACGAAATGGTAGAACGGCACGCTGCCTGGGCCCTCGAGCAGCTTGGCACCCCGGAGGCGCTTGCTGTGCTGAAAGACGCTGAGGACGGCTGACGGGTAGGTAGTAAGTAGTTCGCAGTGAGGAGTAAGTGGGGAGCCTAACGGAGAAGGACGAGCAGATAGGACATGCTCCGGATGCTCCATCCTGGCCATGACGTTGACATAAGGTTGATCTGCGAAGTTCATGCCGTCCCGCGGGGCGGGACTCGAATGGAGGTTTCGTTGGCAACCCAGGGCTGGCCCTCCTTCGTCGGGCACTCGCCCTGGGCTCTGCGCATGTCGCCCCGCGAGGGGGGCTCTGGAAACGCAACGGGCAATGGAGACCGGCATCCACCTTCGCTGTCTGAGCTACCGTGCGACAGGTCCACCTTCGCTCTTTCTCAACAACCGGTACCTACGTCTTGACCACACCCAAATGCCGGGGATCGGTGATCGGGCAGTACTCCCCTTGTGGAAGAAGATTTACCACCAAGGCAAGTACACCAAGAAAATGTCAGCCCGAGAACAGGACAGTCCTACCGGCATCCGGCATCTAATACGATTGTCTTACGCGGTGGAGTGATCTTTTCACCCTGAATGGACCTGGTACCGGGTGCTTTAACGGACTCAAGAACCTCTACAGCGCGAATGCCTCAATTAGGGGGTCACTTGCTGACATGAAGCTGCTAGAATTGTCTTGTGAAAGAGATACTTGGGGTCGTACTCGGCGGTGGCAAAGGAAGTCGGCTGTTTCCATTGACTCTCATCCGGTCGAAACCTGCCGTCCCACTCGGGGGCAAGTATCGACTTATCGATATTCCGATCAGCAACTGCATCAACTCTGGAGTCAACCGGATCTTCGTTCTGACCCAGTACAACTCTGAATCGCTCAACAGGCACATTAACCAGACCTACCGATTCGGTCTTTTCTCTCAGGGTTTCGTGGATATTCTGGCGGCTGAGCAGACGCCGGAAAGCGCGCACTGGTACCAGGGCACTGCCGATGCCGTGCGACAGTGCCTGCGCCATCTTCTCACCTACTCTCCAAAATATATTCTGATCCTTTCCGGCGATCACCTGTACCGCATGGACTACTCTGCTCTGTTTAGACGCCACATCGAATGCGGCGCAGATGTCTCACTCTGTGTGATTCCGGTTGACACGACCGAGGCCTCGGAGTTGGGGATATTGAAGATGGAGAAGAGCGGAAGGATTAGCGAGTTCTGTGAGAAGCCGGATAGACCTGATCTGATAGAGTCCTTGAAGGTCGATGTAGACACCTGGCAGAAGGCCGGGGTCACCTCAGATCGACCCCTGATGGCTTCGATGGGGATCTATGTTTTTAATGTGGAAGCCTTGGTGGAGGTCCTTAAGGGGGAACCGATGATGGATTTTGGCCGCGACATCATTCCCTATTCCCTTTCTCGCTACAATGTAAGCGGTTACATATTCAATGGTTACTGGGAAGATATCGGGACTATTAGAGCCTTTTACAGAGCGAACCTGGACCTGACAGCCGAGGAGCCCAAATTCAACTTCTACGATTCTCAGGCTCCAATTTACTCGCATCCCCGCTTTCTGCCGCCCAACCGAATCCAGAAGTGTGAACTCCGGCGCAGCATCGTCTCTGAGGGGTGTGAGATTGAAGATTCGGTTATTTCAGAATCGGTCGTCGGCATTAGAAGTATCATTCGTAAGGGTAGTGAGCTTAGCCAGACTCTCATGCTGGGAGCCGATTACTATGAGGAAAGTGAGAGGGGAAGGATTCCACTGGGGGTAGGGAAGGGCTCTGTTATACGAGGTGCGATCCTTGACAAGAACGCCCGAATCGGGGCAAATGTCAAAATAGTGAACAGCCGCCAACTTCGGGATTTTGATGGTGAGAACTATTTCGTGCGCGACGGAATTGTTATCGTCCCCAAGAACGGCGTGATCGAGGACGGAACCGAGATCTGACGGTTCAGTCCAAGCTGGTCAAGTGCCCGGGAACCGGCCCCTCAGGGGGGCAACTTCCAACTTCCAACTCCCAACTCCCCCCAGTCCCCAGCTTTTTACAAGCCCCGAGCCCAGTTCGACGTTCGTCGTTCGCACTTCGTCCTTCTCTAACTCCCAACTCTCAACTAAGCTTCAGACTTCATTGCAAAAGCCATCCAACTTATTAAACTATTGGCAGTTAAACGATTTTCTCTAGTCGGGATATTGAATTCACCACATCGATCCTATTGGGGATCTGGTGCTTGGGAGTTGTGCGTAGCACGCCCTTCAGTTGACCGTCTCTGCCTCTGAGCGGGAGATCTGCTCGATCTTTTCCTGGACGCGGCGTTCCAGATCATCCAGTCGCTCCTTCTCTTTTTCTACAACGGTCGGGCTGATGACCTCGCCAATGAAATTGACGTGTATCCTCCAGGCCTGCTGGACCTCATTGGTCTCAGGGTCTTTGAACCAGCAGTGTTCCCAGAGTTTCTTGTTGTCAAAGGCCAGAGTAACGTAGGCACCCCGTTCATAGATCTTGGTGGTTGGGACGATGTCCAACTCCTGAATCTGGTCGTCGGGATCGAGAGCCTGGATAATCACGATCCGAGCGTCGGAGACCTCATCGGTACATTCCTGGTCTTGGTAGAAAGGAATATCGGTTGCGAGAACTTTGAATGGGACGAGAGGAACTGTATTGGTTACTGCTGGTTTGCGCGTGTCCGTCTCTTCCCTCTTTTTGCCTGATGACGACGCCATGACTCTGATCTCCTTTTCGAACCCCTCTTTGCCAATACCGTTCCGGCATTGATTCAAGGGTGATGGAATAAGCCTGCGAAGACTCTTCCGACCTGCTTAATTTCTCACGAAATCGAGGGGATTTTCCCGCCTGAAAACAGGTCGCAGGTAGTTTAGCATAAGCTGCTTCTTTCCATACCGGACACCTTCGCGAAAACTGCAGGGACGCGACGCATACGGAGTCGGGTGCTTTCAGGCCCGGACAAATTTGCTATTTGACCTGGGGTTTGTGGATGTTAAACAGGAAATCACCAAGGCACAAAGAAATCTTAGTGATTTTGTGCCTTGGCGGCAAAACCCACAGCTAAGGAATCTCACCCAGACGATTCATCAGCTTCCAGAGTGCTATATTGCAACCTTCTGCACTTGATTAGGTCGGAGAGCGATAATCTGCGAAAGGCAGAGTTGCTTCATTCGTCTTGGCTTGCCTTTTTGACAGGCAGTTCTATTGATCTTGGTCATCAAATCTGCTAGAAATTGGCTTTCCGAGAGCGATGTTGGGCGAACTTTATGATAACTCTTGATTGGACAATTCTGGCTGCGGGAATCGTCTTTCTATTCACCCTGTGGGCGCTCAATAAACTTCTTTTCAAGCCGCTCCTCGACGTGCTTGATCAGCGACGTAGTCTAACTGTCGAGACACGTGAAGAAACTTCCCGAAAGACTGAGTACCGGGAAGCCCTGTTTCAGGAATATCTGGAAAAGATCAAACGGGAAAAACAGAAAGGGTATCAGTTGGCTGAGGCTGTGCGGAAAGAGACGATGGAGGAACGCCGAAGGAGAATCTCTGGAGCGAGAAGTGAAGCAGAATCGTTGATGAATAGAGCTAAGGCAGAGGTGGATAAAGAAGTCGAGTCCGTTAAGCAGGAATTGAAAGGCGATGCGGAGGAAATGGCCGAAATTATAGCCAACCGAGTCCTCGAGAAATAGGAATGAGCTGCTTGCTGCAGCTCGTTCAGTTAGGTATCTCATCTCTGAAGAATTCTCCGAATTAGGAATAGAGTTGTAAGTCCGGTTGGGTTTAAGGAATCCGGGATGGTCCAGTGAAAAGAATTGTTTCTCTGGTGGTATTACTTTCAATCTATGCTGTCTTGCCTATTTCGGCTTTTGCGGCCGAGGCTGAAGGGAGTGGTTGGGGTTGGATCGGGACGATCGGGCGGTGGGCCAATCTCTTTATCCTGGTTGGCGCGATTTACTATTTCACCCGAGAATCACTGAAGAAGTTCTTCGTCAGCCGCCGGCTGGGAATCGGGGACGAAATCAAAGCGGCCCAAGATGCACGGGCGGACGCAGAATCCAAACTCGTGGAAATGGAGAGGCGTGTCGGCGCACTGGATGAAGAACTCAAAGAGTTGAGGCGACAAGCCGAAGAAGAGGCTCAGGAGGAGCGAAGGCGGGCCCTGGAGCTGGGTGAAAAGGAAGTCGAGAAGGTCATCCAAACCGCGGAAAAAGAGATTGGCGGTTTGGCCAAAGCCGCTCGACAAGACCTCAAAGCCTATGCGGCAGAGTTGGCCGTTGAAATGGCTCGCAGCAAGATCGAAGCTGAGTTGGATCAGGATACGAAGGAACACGTGGTTGAGAGGTTCATCGTGAGGCTGAACACCGCTGATGAGGAGCAGAACTGATGTTGTCTTCGACGGCTGCGAAATATGCTTCCGCACTAGCGGACGTTGCTTTTGAACAGGGAGTCTCGGAAAGCGTGGGCGAAGAGCTTGCAGGGTTCGTCGAACTGGTCACAGCGCATGAGGAACTCCAAGAGACTCTTGCCAACCCCGCACTTCCACTCGATGTGAAACAGAACATCGTCCGAGGGATAGCAGGTAAAGCGGGATATCATCGAAGTGTTCTCAACTTCCTCCTGGTGTTGCTCGAACGGAATCGCATCGGGCAGCTGACTGAGATCCTGGACGCATACAGTTGGGTGCTGGACGAAAGGGCAGGCATTGTTCAAATTGATGTGCTGTCGGCATACCCCCTCGGTGCAGCCACGAAGAAGCGGCTCGAGGAGACCATGACTAAAGTGACCCGAAAACAAGTAAAACTCGAATATCGGATAGATGCATCTCTGATCGCAGGACTGAAACTGCAAGTTGGATCCACGGTTTTTGACGGAACCATTCAGACCGAACTGGATCAGCTTCGTCGTCAGCTGGAGGTTTGATCAGTAAACCAAGACAAGGGACGGAACATGGCCATAAGAGCAGAAGAAATCAGCGAGATCATCAAGCAGCAAATTAAGGATTACGAGAGTGGGATTGTCGTCAGTGAGGTCGGTACGGTGATTTCGACGGGTGACGGCGTTGCCCGTGTTCATGGCCTTGACAAGGCGATGTCCCTCGAACTGCTGGAGTTCCCCCACAGCGTTTTCGGACTTGCCATGAACCTCGAAGAGGACAGCGTAGGCGCTATCCTTTTTGGCGAGATTCACGCCGTCAAGGAGGGCGACCTTGTCAAAAGAACCAAGCGAATCATGCAGGTTCCGGTGGGGCCGGAGTTGCTCGGACGTGTGGTCGATCCATTGGGTACACCGCAGGACGACAAAGGGCCGATCTCCTCTGAGATATACAACCCCGTGGAGCGCCTGGCTCCCGGTGTTATCGAACGACAACCGGTTCGAGAGCCTCTGCAGACCGGCCTGAAAGCGATCGATTCAATGATTCCCATCGGCAGAGGTCAGAGAGAGTTGATCATTGGTGATCGCCAGACCGGTAAGAGCGCGATCGCCATCGACGCGATGATTAATCAGAAAGATACCGGCGTTATCTGTATCTACGTCGCAATTGGGCAGAAGCGGTCCACCATTGCACGGGTGGTCAAGACGCTCGAAGAGTACGGCGTGATGGAGAAGTCGATTGTGATATCTGCTGCATCCTCGGATCCGGCAACCATGCAGTACCTCGCTCCGTATGCAGGATGTTCGATGGGAGAGTACTTCAGGGATCGTGGTCAGCACTGCTTGATTATCTATGATGATCTTTCTAAGCATGCAGTCGCGTATCGAGAGCTCTCTCTGCTTTTGAGGCGTCCTCCCGGGCGCGAGGCTTACCCGGGGGATGTCTTTTATTTGCACAGTCGTTTGCTTGAGAGAGCTGCCAAACTCAATGATGAGAAGGGCGGAGGCAGCCTAACGGCTCTTCCCGTGATCGAAACGCAGGCCGGAGACATATCGGCCTACATTCCAACCAACGTGATTTCGATTACCGACGGTCAGATCTTTCTGGAATCTGATCTGTTCTATTCGGGAATCAGGCCGGCAATCAATGTGGGTTACTCGGTAAGCCGTGTCGGAGGAGCAGCGCAGATCAAGGCGATGAAAAAGATTGCGGGCACGCTACGGCTGGACCTTGCACAGTATCGGGAACTGGCGGCGTTTGCCCAGTTTGGATCGGACCTTGACAAGGCTACGCAGCGTCAGCTGGCCAGGGGAGTCCGTCTGACCGAACTCCTGAAACAGAAGCAGTATCAGCCGCTGGCTGTGGAAAAACAGATTGTTGCCGTTTATGCCGGGACGAAAGGATTCCTCGATGACTTGGAAGTTGAGGATATTGGAGCGTTCGAGTCCGGGCTCAACGAGTTTATGGCGGCTAGTAAGGCCGGCATTTTGACGGCTATACGAGAACAGGGGGTCCTCGACGAGGAAACTGAGAAAGCCCTCCAAGAGGCGATTGTGGAATACAAGGAGCGCTTCAAAGAAGAAGTGGAAGCGCGTACGGCCTAATGGGCTTCTAGCTGAAGCCGAGTGAAACTTCGAGCTGGGGATATTTGGAATGCCTGGTGGAAATCTAATCGACTTAAGGCGTAGGGTTCGATCGGTCCGAAACATCAGACAGATCACTCGTGCGATGAAGTTCGTAGCAGCGTCAAAACTGAGACGGGCTCAGGAGAGAGTCTTTTCCGCGAGGCCATACGCGAACCGGATGCTGGCCGTCCTCAATTCGTTGGCTAGCAGGGTTGAACCTGCCGGACATCCTCTGCTCGAGGTGCGCGATGCCGAAAAGGTCATGCTCCTTGTGGTGACAGGGGACAAAGGCTTATGTGGTGCTTTCAATAGCAACATCATCAAATCGGCTGTCCAGTTCATAGAGAAGGAGGAGGTCAACGAATCCCTCAGTCTTACCTTGGTCGGGCGGAAGGGTTATGAATGGTTTAAGAAAAGGCCCTGGCCGATCAAGCATCAGTATCTGAATATCATGAGTCGGATAGATTTTTCGTATGCTCAGGATATTGCCGGAAATGTCATTCGATACTATTCGGAGACCGAACTGGATGCGGTCTATCTGTTGTATAACCAGTTCAAATCGGTGATTTCTCAAGAGATCGTGCTCGAACCGTTGCTTCCTATTCGGCGTTTGGAACAGGTTGTGGAGCAGGATGTCCTCCTGGACTATATCTATGAGCAACCACCTGCAGTGATCTTCGACAATCTGTTGCCCAAGCATGTCGAAACTCAGATTTTCCGCGCTATGCTTGAGTCGGAGGCTTCGGAGCAAGGGGCCCGGATGACTGCAATGGAGTCGGCGACGAACAACGCCGAAGATATGATCGATAAGCTTACGTTGCACATAAACCGTGTTCGGCAGGCCTCGATCACAACCGAGATCATCGAAGTCGTTAGTGGTGCCAATGCACTTTAGAAATTGAGGAGTGGATGAAATGGAGCGAGTTGAGGGGAAGGTTCTTCAGGTTCTCGGCCCCGTTGTAGACGTGAAGTTTGAGGGAGGCCATATCCCTGCAATTTACAACGCAATCCGGATCACATCTAAAGGGTTCGATACGCCTGTTCCGATTGATATAACTCTCGAGGTCGCCCTGCATTTGGGCGAGGGCGCGATCAAATGTGTTGCGATGGAACCTACAGATGGAATGGTCCGCGGAATGAAGGCGGTGGATCTGGGCGAGCCGATTTCAGTCCCCGTAGGGAGGGCAACCCTGGGTAGGGTTATAAACGTGCTCGGCGAACCGGTGGACGAAAAAGGCCCTGTGAAGGCTGAGAAGCGCTATCCCATCCACAGGCCCGCTCCCTCCCTTGAAGATCAGAACACCGATACCGAGATGCTGGAAACAGGAATCAAGGTCATTGATCTGATCGAACCGTTTTCGAAGGGGGGGAAGATCGGACTCTTTGGCGGTGCTGGAGTGGGAAAAACGGTGATCATCATGGAGTTGATCAACCGGATTGCGACCCAGCATGGTGGATTCTCTGTGTTCGCTGGTGTTGGCGAGCGGACCCGCGAGGGAAATGATCTCTGGTTGGAGATGAATGAGTCCGGGGTCATAGACAAGGCGGCTCTCATATACGGACAGATGACCGAACCGCCCGGGGCCAGGTTGCGTGTCGGGCTGACAGGTCTGACTGTCGCCGAGTACTTTCGCGATGAAGAGGGACAGGACGTTCTCCTCTTTATTGACAATATCTTTCGATTCACGCAGGCGGGTTCGGAAGTATCTGCTCTGTTAGGCCGCATGCCCTCGGCAGTTGGCTACCAGCCAAACCTGGCGACGGAAATGGGCGAACTGCAAGAACGGATCACCAGCACTCGCGCCGGCTCCATTACTTCTATTCAGGCGATTTACGTTCCCGCAGACGATTACACGGACCCGGCTCCGGCCACAGCATTTGCTCACTTGGATGCGACCACCAACCTTGAGCGGTCGATCTCAGAAATGGGTATCTACCCGGCCGTGGATCCTCTGGCCTCTACGAGTAGAATCCTCGACCCGCGTGTCATCGGCGAGGAGCATTACCGAGTTGCCCGAACCGTTCAGAACGTCCTCCAGCGGTATAAGGATCTCCAGGATATAATCGCCATCCTCGGTATTGATGAGCTCTCAGAAGACGACAAGTTAACGGTTTCCCGGGCTCGGAAGATTGAGAAGTTCCTGTCGCAGCCCTTTTTCGTCGCTGAACAGTTCACGGGAATCAAAGGAAAATATGTTCCGATCGGTGAAACGATCAATGGTTTCAGAGAGATCTGCGAGGGGAAATATGATGAAATCCCGGAACAGGCTTTCTATATGGTGGGGGGAATAGAAGAAGTCCTCGAGAAGGCCGAACAGATGAAAGCGTCCTAACATGGCCGAGAAACTCCCGAATTCAATCCAACTGGAAATCGTTACTCCGGAAAAGCAGTTCTACTGCGGCGAAGTCGATGCCGTTACGGTCCCCGGTATCAACGGATACATGGGGATTCTTCCCGGGCATGCTCCGCTCCTGTCTGAGTTGAAGATAGGAGTCATTACGGTGCGAAAAGGGAACGATGAGGAACGTTTCTTCTGCAGTTGGGGCTTCGCAGAAATCCTTTCTGACCAGGTCTCAGTACTGGCCGAACAGGTTGAAGCTGCTTCAGAAATTGATCACGAAGAAGCAAGTTCCGATAAGGAAAAAGCCGACAGCCTGCTGAAGTCGAAAGATCCGGACAGCGATTTTCCGGCTGCCCTGGAACTGTGGGAGAAGTCAGTGGCCCGATTGGAAGTCTCGGCGGCGGAAAAGAAATAGCCTCGCCAGGTTTTTGCTATAATTGCGGCCTTCAAACCTGAGCACTGGGGGATGGTGTAAGGGTAACACACGTGGCTCTGGACCACGGAATCGGGGTTCGAATCCCTGTCCCCCAGCCATATCTGGAAAACATCAATCCTCGAACCACCAATCTCAAACAGACTCGGATTCACGTATCTGAAGCTGGTAGCGTAACAGTCTTGGCCGGCTGAAGCTCCTGGTTCGGGATGGTTTCTACATATGAGATTTCCTGACCTCACGGATTTACTTTGACACCAATTCGTAGCACAAACGCAGATTTGTACCGGGATAAAGGGTCTCGGTCGTATTGAGAAACTCGGCCAGATCGTGAGCGGCTTGATCCGACAAGCGATTGGTCAGATGATG
>JAUVSF010000622.1 GCA_030597245.1 Acidobacteriota bacterium | reverse complement strand
TGCTGGTCTCCAACGTGACAAGCTAGAAGCTTATCTTCCGCCACGCATACCAATTTGTTCCACACGAGCCCCAGGGGAAATAGGAAACAGCCTCGAATGGCACTGACTTAAGCAGGTTTCCCACCATTTTGAGGTACTCCGTGCAGGATTGACAGCGAGTGCTTCAGAATCCCTAAGAGTCTTGTGCTCAGGATGTCTAGAGCCCATCTGAACCCTGAGTGGCAGTGCTACCTTGTATCTCTTTTGATTTGTGGTAAATAACCTTAAGTCCGTGCCATTCGGGAGAGCCTCATTCTTCCAAATCCAGGTCGAGCCGCTGGATCCTGGCATTCTGGAAGGCGATGGGACCATGATCCCCCTGAACCATCAGTGGTCCCATTGCGACTTCGTCTCCAAAGGTAGCAGCCCTGGTTGGTCCAGTCAGTTCCGCGTTTTCGTGAACAACAACGCCATTGTGAACAACCTTCACAAAGCGGGCGTTTTCGGTCTTGATCCCGGCTGGATCAAACCTCGGAGCCCGAAAAACCACATCAAAGCTTTGCCACTCTCCAGGGGGTCGGCTGGCGTTCACCCGGGGCGGATGTCCCTCAAACCCCTGTTCGTCCTTCCATCTCTGATAGATTCCGCCACAATCGGAGTGTTTCGGTTCTTCAACTCCCCAGCTGTCGAAAATCTGCACCTCGTACCTGGATTGGAAGTAGAGCCCTGAATTGGATCCCCTCGGCACCATAAATTCGATATGGGCTTCCACGTCTCCATGGTCCACGGTGGAGTGCAGATCAACCGTTTTACCTTCAGGACCATTCACCCAAATCCACTTCCCCGCCTCGAAAGCAAGCCGGACATCATTCTCGGGATCCAGTGACACCGACCCAGCAGGAGTCCAATCGCCGCGGTCATCCTGCCAAAATGCCGTCCCGACCAGTTCAAGCCAATCCGATTCCACCGTCCCAGATCCAGCGCCTGAAATGTCCTCAGTCCCGCTACTCGTGCCATCGCCACACGAGCAAGCAAGAACAGGTAGCAAGGCTGCCAGAAAGAACACTTCTTTTCTCATCTATCTTTCCCCTTCGCTGCGAATCGCCATCACTTCACGGTCTTGGCCGAGAGTCGCAAGATCGATTTCCTAACCCCGGAGACCTGATGAGCACAGGCAGATGATCGCACACGGAACGAACCGCGCCTTGGCTCTGTGAAGTCTCCCCAGAACGCGCAAATAGCTCGATTCAAGCACGAATCGCAAGTCTTTGCCAAAACGAGCTGGTACACTCCTACCCTCAACTTCAAATATACGATTTTGAGGGACCGGTGTCTCAGGTTCTTGTCTGGAGTTCAGTCCCCAAAGCAAGCTCCGTATCAGTCAAAACCTCCGTCGTGTACCCCGCCTAGTTGGACATTCAGTGCAACCGTCTTTCTTAAAAACGTTAAAATAGAGTTGGAGGTGTCATAGAAATGAGGAATAAGGATCCAAGGCAGAGAAGTCGTCGCGAATTCATAGTCGACACAGCCAAAACCGCTGCAGTTGGGAGCGCGGTTTTCGCAGCCGGCTCTTGGCGAAAGGTCGCCGGGGCCAACGATCGAGTTGTTTTAGGAGTGCTTGGTCCGGGTGCCCGGGGACAGAGTGTGATGAAGCACTTCCTCAGCTTTCCGAACGTTGAAGTGGTTGCATTGTGCGATATCTATGATGAGCATCTCGGACAGGCCAATGAGATATTGGACGGTAAGGCCCAACCCTTTACCGATTATCGAAAACTTCTCGAAATGAAGGATATCGACGCGGTTTTAGTCGCAACCCCAGACCACTGGCACAAAGCCATGGCTATTGATGCTTGTAATGCTGGAAAAGATGTATACATCGAAAAGCCGCTCACATTTGACGTTTCCGAAGGACAGGAGATCATCAAAGCAGCTCGTCTCAATGACCGGATTATGCAGGTCGGAATGCAGCAGCGGAGTGGAAAACACTATTTCGAGGCGAAACAGGAGTATTTTGATACAGGTAAACTTGGAAAGATCACAATCGCCCGAACGTGGTGGCATGGAAACAGCTATCATTTACGAACAGCTCCCTTTTCAGAAAAGCCCACGGAACTGAACTGGAAAGACTATCTGGGCCCTCGTCCCTGGCGTGACTGGGATGTCCAGCAGTACTGGAATTGGCGAGCCTATCTTGACTTCGGCGGAGGACAGATTACCGACCTTTTCACTCACTGGATCGATGTTGTCCAGTGGTTCATTGGCGAGGATCTCCCGGTTTCCGCAGTTGCCGCAGGGGGTGTGTACTATTACAAAGATGGGCGGACAGCTCCGGATACTATTCATGTCTTACTCGAGTATCCATCGGAGTGGACGGCAACCTTCGAAGCGACCCTTGCTCCCGGAGTTCGAGGCGCCGGCATAGAATTCATCGGAACGGAAGGTAGACTTCACATCACTCGTAGAGGTTTCACGTACGCTCCTCTTGAGGGTCCGGAAGTGAACCGGGAGGGAGACCAAAGAGACCAGATGACACGAGATCATGTCGGGAACTTCCTGGAGTGTATGAAGTCTCGCCAACGACCCAATGGAGATGTCTTGGTTGGACATCGATCCGCGCAGGCCTCACATCTCGGAAACATCGCTTATCTTGAAAAGAGGCGGATTGAGTTCGATCCCATAAGGGAAGTCATTCTCTGAGCTCCTTCTGGCCGGAACTGTATCCCACTCAAAAACCGGTGAGGAATAGGGGACAGTCTGGAAGGGCACTGACTTAAGCAGGTTTTCCACCATTTTGAGGCACTCTGCGCGGGATTGACAGCGAGTGCTTCAGAATCCGTAAGAGTCTTGTGCTCAGGGTGTTTAGAGCCCATCTGAACCCTGAATGACACTGCTACCTTGTCTCTCTTTTGATTTGTGGTAAATAGCCTTAAGTCAGTGCCATTCGAGACTGTCCCCTTCTTCCTCTACATTGGAACCTCATCGAACCTTTACGCGGTCACGAGATCTCCGGGCCCTGGAAGGACCCGGCTCCGTATGAACGTCAGCTGACCATCGACACGGGGAGCCCGAGGAGGAAGATGGCCTTCCAGGCCGTCACTGA
>JAUVSF010000499.1 GCA_030597245.1 Acidobacteriota bacterium | reverse complement strand
GCGCTGGCGGTGGTCAGCGTCCTTCTAGGCGATCAGCAGGGTGGCTTGGAGCAGTTGATGCTGTTGTATCGCCCGGCTGGGGCTTACAGTAGGCTTGGCAGTATTTACCTTGAGGAGGAACGGTGGACTCAGGCACAGGGGCTCTTCCAGAGGGCTCTGGAACTGGAGCCGAACCTGAGTGCGGCAGTTTGGAATCTCTCTGTCGCGGAGTCCTATGTCAGCCCCCCTTCCGTGGTTGCGATCCCAGCTTTTGGTGGAACCGCACTTCACCTGGCCCGGGAACAGATGGGGTCTGGAGCCGGACCGGAGAATACATTGGCGCTTAACGAGGATCTTCGGCTCCCGGTGTTAAACGGCCTCTATGAATCAATGGTCGATCTTCCCGGGTTTGAGAGTTCAGCGCCGCAGGTTGCCGGATTGGAGACTCTTACACCACCGGACATGCTGATCGATGAAGGTGCCGGGCTGTGGACCGATGAAGTGCTGGCGCTCCCGAGAGACTCGCGCGCTGGAGAAGAGTTTCTCGTTTTCCAGCCTGAAACCAAGGCTCATGTCACTGGCGCCACCGAAGCCCCCCCGGAGGGGAATCTGAGGGTCGTATCCCTTTCAGAACCGCTTACAGCTGATCAGGATCACACGGTCCCCTTGCAAGGTATGGATTTGCAGGGCTACTCGATTCTTTCCGAAGTGTACGCGGTAGTCACAATCCCACCTTTCGAAGCAGTGGCAGGAGAGGATGAGACGTCATCAGAGATAGCTTTAGCCGATGAGCAACCCTCTCTCACTGTATACAGTGTCGTAAAGCTTGAACCGGTTGACGTTGGCTTGCAGCAGGTTGTCGCTCACGGAAGTATTTGGATGGATGAAGCCTTGCCGCTTACCTCTGGAGAGATCGAACCGGTCCCCCTCCCCATGGTGCCGTCGGTGACGGCCGCTGAGGCTGTTGCTGCTTTGGACGATGGAGGCCAAACCCTGGAGCCTGAACCGGTTGAGGCTGGCTTGCAGCAGGTTGCCGCTGTTGTAACAGGATCGATGCAGCGGGAACAGGTTAGTTCGGAGTTTGTGCAGGAAGTGCGACAGGAAACAGTGGCCCAGGGGGCGCTGTATGCTGATGAGCCCGGCGAGATTGAACCAACTGAGTCCCGAATCATCGAATTCGAGGCTATGACCGAGTTGCATGGAGTTTCGGCGGCAACTATGAGGCTGTATCGGGCCGAGGCGGAACCTCGCGGACTGAATTCCCGGAATCCCCGCCTCGATTTTTCTTTCAATACCCCTGAGGCAACGCCGGGATTCTCCAGAGCGCAGGAAATTGAGTCGTTACAGGAAGCGATTAGCTATCGCTCCGAGAAAGATCCCGGTAGTGAAGATATTGCTGCCGCCTTCGTATTGTCTCTAGAAGCGGACGACTTTGGCGATGGGGGCTTGCTCCCTGAGGAACTCGGTTCCCAATTAGTCACAGCAAAGCTCACGTTGGCTTCCGTACCGAGTGTATCTGTGAATCGAACCATCGGAGGGGAAGAGAACACGGTCGCCGAGACGCAGCCCCTTGAGAGAACCGAGACTGTCGCGATGGCTGCTCCAGCCGGCAGGATAGAGACGACTGAATCGCCTGCACCGGCCCCGACTGAAGTTGCTTCTGTCGAAGAATCCACCAGAGTTGAAGAACCCGCTGGAGTTCTCGAGACGGTTGCTACGGAGGCTGATGAAACGGCATCCAGTGAACTGCTGGGTGGCGAGGATTCGGCGACTCGGGAATCGAAACGTGCTGGAATTGCGTGGGCCTTTTTCTTCGCCGGCTTACTCTCGATGTTTCTGGCCATGGGTGTACATTTTTCCAGGAGGCGAACGGCACGAACAAGTACTAGTGAGGCCTGATTCGGGTAAGTAACCCCCGTTGCAATGATCGGAAGGATGGCCCGTGTTTCTCTCTCTTACCGGGGTGGTTCTTTTGCCATCTGTGGGTTTGAACGCAATTGCAGCGTTCAGCAAGTGCGAAAGTGAGCGGGAGGTTTGTATCAGAGGTATCTGGCAGAATCGAAAAGTCGTTGAGGTGTGAGTAATGGCACACTCTCCTGAGAAGTGAATATGTAGATTAAAGTTATCATTTTGTTTGGGTATGTGTAGAGTAGACGAGCGGAACTCAATCGCGGTTCGTTTATAGGAGGGAAGAGGAAAATCATGAGTGAGAGCAAGCAGCTACTTCCGTTGTGGGTTTGGGGACTTATCCTGGTCATCGCGATCATCTGGGCAGCTTACAAGATTCTCTAATCCTGCTGAAGCTGACCTCCGACATCCGTCGGGTTGGCAAAGAACTTCAGTCCGGGCGCGGCTAAGGCGCGAGTTGATCTTCTCGATTGGATTGTGTGTTTGTATGCCTTGTAGGCGCGAGTAATCGGTTTTGTTAAGAGTCAAAGGAGGACGATGATGATTCGTCATTTAGTTTTAGTCTTGAGCTTGGTTTTTCTGCTGGCTGGTGCCGTCCAGGCTCAGTCCGATTCTGATTCCAAAGGGGAGGTCTTCTTTGGCTATGCGCTCAACAGGACCAACCAAGAGGATGCCTTGGACGATGCCGGAGTTCCTAACGATATCGGATCTCTGAATCTCAATGGCTTCAACTTTCAGCTTGGGTTGGATGTTGGTCATACGAACACTACCAACTTCATCGGAATCGTTGGGGACATCGGTGGTTATTTCGGGACACAGCGAAAGCTTACTCCAGATGACCCTCAGGACCTGAAGATGTACACGTTTACCATAGGTCCTCAGTTCACCAATCGCTCGCATAAGGTGCTGCAACCTTTCGTGAGGGCCTTATTCGGTATTTCCTATATAGATGGGAACTACGGCGGAGGCATAAGCGACGATACAGGGTTTGCGTTCATTCTCGGGGGAGGGCTCGATGTGAAAGTGCATCCGAGCGTTGCCATCCGGATCCCCCAGTTGGATTACATCGGAATGCGCCACAACAGTGTTTCGATCCACAACTTTAGATTTGCCACCGGGCTGACGATTCTATTTTAGTGAAGACTGGCCGGACAGCTGACTGAACTCCCCATTTTTGCCTGTAGGTGGTCGCGGTTGCGAGGGGTGGGGTCGATCGAATCAGTGCTTCGAGTATTAAGCGGCTTCTCCCAGGCAGGTTGCGGGGTTCGTTGATGTCTTTTGTTTCCGGCGGATGGTTCTTTTCCCCGTCCCCCTCATGATGAAAAAAACAGGCTGGCTGGAGGCGCTTCCTCTAAAAGGATGGGTGGCACTGGTTCTGACCGGAGTCTTCTTCTTTCAGTTCCGGGCAGTTGTTTCACCCGGGGATTTTCTCCTCTACTGGGCGGCCGGTAAGCTCTTCCTGCAACAGGGGAATCCTTACAGCCCGGATGCCCTGCTCGCCATTACCAATACGATTCAGATCCAACCGTATCCCTTCGTCAATTGGAACCCTCCCTGGACACTCATTCTGACTGTTCCCTTTGCGCTGCTTCCTTTTAAGGTTGCTCAAACACTCTGGTATGCAATCCAGGTGTCAGCACTTCTGTGGACTGCCGATTGGTTTTGGGGATTTCGCGCCGGCTCAAAGGCCCATCGAGAGATCGCCTGGTTGTCAGCGATTCTTTTCCTCCCGGTTCTCCATGCCTTGTATCTGGGTCAAATCAATCTACTGGTTCCAGTGGGCTTGTTACTGTTCTACCGTGCGGTTCAGTCAAAGAGGTATGTTCTTGCTGGAGTCTCGGTTCTGTTGATTGCTGCCAAGCCCCACCTTGTGTTCCTCTTCTTTCTCTTTCTAGGCCTTTGGTGCCTGAAAAGGAGAATGTGGACAATACTCTCCGCGTCCGCACTTGCACTGTTCTTACCATTGATAGCACTTTCTATGTACAACCCTAGTGTGCTCGGAGATTATGTAGCGGCGGTTGGAAGCAGAGGAGGTCCTTTCGAGTGGGCGACTCCCACACTAGGTACAGTGCTGTGGATGCTTTTCGACAGCTCATCAACCTTTCTCCGCATGGCGCCGCCAATCGTTGGTTTCGGTATCGGAATCCTGATCT
>JAUVSF010000115.1 GCA_030597245.1 Acidobacteriota bacterium | reverse complement strand
CTGAACCGAACCCTCTGGCGTGACGTAGCGCTGGACATTGTGCGAATCCATGTTGTAGGAGCCCATTCCCACTGAATCTGCGACCACCCGCTCCCGCCGGCAATCGAGTTCCGACGTGACGTAGTCAGCGGCCATCCGCCTGGCTTCACGGATATAGATCTGATGCGGCCAATTCTGATTATCGACGAACTCGTCTTTAGCGAGTCCCCAGGGGGCCATCTGCTCTCGAATCACCTCCGGAACGCGGGGGTGGTTGGCCAAAGTCCACATCAGGCCCTTCTGGTATTTCACGTGCGCTTCAACTATCGTTGCTCTCTCTTGGTACGAAGCCTCGGGATAGTCATAGCTCATCCCGATGTAATCGGTGGAAAAAGCCCACCTGTTGTTCGTGTCCGTCTTTCCGTTTGGCATCATGTCGATCTTCAGCGGAAGTCGGAGATCCCCCGCCTCGAAATTCCGCAACAACAGTTCGTACTCCCTCTCATCGTAGCCTTCCGGTTTGGGGAAGGGAACCCGGTTCTCGGCCACGTTCGACATACACATGCGAAAGCAATACGCCTGAACCCGGCGGTCACTGGAGCCGTCCTCACCCGGATCGTCTCCATGCACGTTGGGTACAAGACCGCTTGAAGGATCTCCCGGTACGATATACGGATCCACAGCCTTGATGAAACGGTGGTTGCGGATGTCGCCGGCCTTGTGGACGCCGTTGAGAGTTTCTCCGTACTGATCTATCGATTCTCTACCAACCGTGTAGGAGACGCCGGCGGCGGCCATAAGATCACCTTCGTAGGTAGCGTCAATGAACATCTTTCCGGTGAACGTCTTACCCCCCTCCATGGTGATGGAAACTATGCGTTCGTCTTCCAGCGTGATGCCGGTTTCCCGGTCAAGGCGAAGACCGCGGATTACCGTTATGTCTTCTTCCGCGATCATCTCCTCAAGAATCGACTCGGCCACTCGAGGCTCGAACGTCCACATGGCGTCTTCGTCCGCCCGATATCGGTCGTAGTCCGACGCATCCTCATAAATCCAGGCGTCCAGCTGATCGTAATGCAATTTGACCCGGCGATAAAACTCTCTCGAAATACCACCGATGATTGATTTGTCTCCCGAATCGGTCCAGCCCAGTCCTCCTGTTGTGAGTCCCCCGAGATGGCTTCCGGGTTCAATCAGAACAACTGACGCATCCATGCGCGAGGCTTGGATCGCTGCCGCAACTCCAGCGGATGTACCCCCGTAAATGACCAGGTCAAATGTCTCTTCTGCTTCCTCCGGGATTTCGACGACACAGTGGGTAAGAATCAACAGCAAAGGAAGGACTCTCAAGAATCTCAGGAAAAGGCTGTGCATCGGTCATCTCCTTCTAACATGTTTCTGGGATTATAAGCTTGCTCGACCGAGGGGCCTAGCCCATCTTTCCAAATGTGTAATTGACGAGGCAGGCCTCAATGATTTCGTTGAAAGGACCTTAAGACCGATGCGGATTCTTTCTTGCAATATCACACCGATGACTGGTGAAGATGTGTGCTGGGCGTTACAATTCGTGCTCTGAGGTGTCTAGAAGTAGAAGAGTCTTCGATTGGAAACTGCAGTTAGAAAGAGGTGGGCACAATGAGGAGTTCAAGAAGATGCGTAGCTGGATGGATCGCCCTCTGCTTCGTGGCGGTAGTCTGGCAACCGTTGCTGTACGCTGGAGAGGTTGAGGTATTCGTCGTCAACCCGTTGGAGAAAGTGTTCAAGGATTCGAAGCTGGAGAGAGGGCAAGGTGAAGTTATAAGACTTGCCAGTGCTTCGAACGAATTTGAGTCGGCACAGTTTGTGATCCGTTCAGAAGAGAAGCTGCAGATAGACTCAGTCGAGTTCACGGATCTGGTCAACGCGGAAACCGGCTCCTCAATTCCGTCGGCCGCGCTTCAATGGCGTTTCGTTGGCTATGTCCCTGTCGAACGGAACACAACTGATGCTCAGTGTGGGGCACATCAGGACATTCCGAAAGGAGAGCTATTGCGACTGGCTCCTTTTGATTGCCCGGATCCGCTTCTGGAGGATCGAAGCATCAGTGTCGAAGCGGGACAAGTGCAGCCGGTCTGGATCACCGTAAGAGTTCCGAAAGGAACCAGTGAAGGGACCTATAGAGGCCAAACAAAGATCAAGACTTCCCTGGGGGCTTACGAACTGCCGATCGAGTTGACGGTTTTTCCGTTTGAGCTTCCCGATGAGCGGCATCTTTTTCTGACCAACTGGTTCCAAATCAACCATATTACCCGTGCTCACCAGGTTGAAGCATTCTCCGAGGAGTTTTGGAAAATACTGGGGCGGTACGCTCGAGACTTCGCCGAGCACCACCACAACGTAATCTACACGCCGTGGCAAATTATCAAGGTCTATCGAGAAGCGGACGGCGAACTCAGCTTTGACTACACGAACTTTGACCGGTTTGTACAGACCTTCCTCGACGCGGGAACCGCCGACCGAATCGAAATCAAGCATATTGCTCACCACGGAAAAGAAGGAAGGCGGGGCAGGGAGATACTGGTTTACCCCATCGAACCGATTGATCGGAAAACCGGAGAGAAAGTCTCTCTTCCTGGCGACCAGGGAATGGAAGCTCTGCTGCGCAATCTTCGTCTGCATCTGAAAGAAAAGGGGTGGCTCGAGAGAACCATCATTCATGTGGCGGATGAGCCTTCGTTCCATAACATGGCTCAGTGGAAGGCAATTTCTCGATTCGTTCACGAGAACATTCCCGAGGCCAAGACCATAGACGCCATTAGTGCAACCGGATACGAAGACACCCTCGATATCATGGTGCCGCTCACACAAAACGTGGCTACCTGGTTCGACGACTTTAAGCGAGCACAGGCAGGCGGAACAGAACTCTGGTTTTACACTTGCTGTTCTCCTTGGGGATACTACGCCAACCGGTTCCTCGATTATCACTTGAGTAAGACCCGAATCCTTCACTGGATGAACTACTTCACCGGCACCGAGGGTTTTCTGCACTGGGGTTTAACCTACGGTTGGGAAGATCCATTTGGCCCTGCTCCCAAGTACCCTCCGGGGGATTCGCACATCATCTATCCGGGCAAAGAGGGGCCGATGAGTTCGCTTCGCTGGGAGATGTTGAGGGAAGGCATGGAGGATTATGAGTACTTATGGATGCTCGAGAATAAATCCCGGGGTTTGATGCAGAAAATGGGCATTGCTCAGGACCGTTTTCCGGCCGATTTCAGGAGCCGGGAAATCTGTGGCCGACTGGTGAGCAGCCTGACCGATTACGTGACCGATTCGGAAACGTTCTATGCGGTCCGACGAGACCTGGCTGCCGAGATTGCGGAAATCGATCAGGAGCCTTACATCCTGATGGCTACGGATCCCTCGAGTAACACCCAGTTGGAAACCGGCCCAGCAACAGCCAAGGTCTATGGCTTTGTCGAGAAAGGGACACTGGTCAGGATTAACGGATCTGAGGCTGAGGTGAATCCTGAAGATGGAAGCTTTCTGAAGAAGGTCAGGTTCCGGTGGTCGGATCCGGTGTTAACGGTTGAAGTAGAGCGCGATGGGAAGAGGAAGATGCTGAGGCGGGAGTTTGAGATTCGTTAGCTCGCATCCGCCGTCGCAGTAGGTAGCCACTTTGTGAAAAGTGCGGGTCAGCGCCCTGTCCCGCATGATTCTGAACCGTTGAGCGATTTGGGAGTCCAATCTCCCGTGTTCTGCTGTTGTCAAAGAGGGAGGAATGAATGGGGACCTCGTGGCGTTTGTTGACTCTGTGTTTCGTTGTTCTGGTGTGCGTCGGTGCTGCCGTTTCAGTTGCGTCCTCGACAGCTGAGGAAGGCCCGAAGATTGTATCAGCGCAGCCTCTTGATCCCAGTGGAGCCATCGGCGAGAGGCCTTACGAAATGGTACTGGCCGGGCGTGAGCCGGAACGTCGTCCTACCGTCAGTTTCGACAACCTGGAGGGGTGGACGCTTGAACTCGATTCGGGAGCGTTCGGCAATCTCATCACCTCCCGAAAGCAGCAGTTGTGGGATTCGCCTGTGGCGGAGCTTGCTTATCGGGGAGAGTCGGAGAAGAGCACCCTTACTTTGAGACCTTCGGTGCCGATTGATCTTCCTTCTCCGATCACAGCTGCGTCAGTATGGATCTACGGGAACAACTGGTCCTGGGTTCCCGATCCCACGACTCCTCAGGTCACGATCAGCCTGCTTCTGAAGGATACGAGCCAGGAGGTTCACGTTCTGGAAATGACCAAGGTTCGCTGGAAGGAATGGTGGTTTGTTCACAAGGTCCTTCCTCGAGAAATACTTGAAAAGGAACCACTCCAGTTCGTGGGTATTCGTGTCGGCGGTGCGGCTAATGAGGAAAACCGCGAGCTCTTTTTCGAAGATTTGACCTTCTTCCGTGAGGAGTTCGGAGAGCTCTCCTTTGGGCCGAGCCCGAAGAGAGGTGTCGAACTCTTTCAGGGTCAATCTCCTGGAGCGAACACTGGCCCGGGACGATTGCCTTTTCCAAACCGTGACACGACAATATTGCCCGACAATCTGGAGAGGGACTTCTCGAGCACATTACTTCATACCGAAAAGGGGAGCCGCTTCCGATTCTTATACAAGGGTAGGGACGTGGTTCTGGAATATTGTCTTGAGCCGGGCGGGGAGTATTGGGGCCCTGTCATCGTCAAATTGAACAGTATCCCGGTGGCAACCGCGTTGGTGGATGCCGGGCCCAATTTTTCTGAACCCCTGGAGGGACTCCGGTTGCTTCGAGCTTGGTCCGATGGAGATGTGGCTCGGGCTGAGTGGTCTGGACTTCACGAAGGCGAAGAAGTCACCGTCGAATCGTCGATCCGGCTTTGGCAGAAGAGTCTGGTCGTAGATTTCACTTGCCGAGGAGGTTATGCGACAGGGCTTTCATATGGACGGTTGACCGGAGTTCGAGAGCCGGAATTGATCAAGATCCCGTTTCTCAACTATGGGTCACACCACCTCAATGTGCTCATGGGCCATGGGCCTAAACCGTTCTTCGCCTCAGTGTGGATGGATTGGTACCTTTCAAATGCTTCCGAGCCGTACGCCACCGATGAAATCAAAGAGGATGCAGTGAGCCTCAATGGCGGAGTACATTACCTTCTGAAGACCGATGGTGAGCGCAACGATCTGTTTGAGCGATTTTTCGTGACCTTCTCTCCAATTTTCGAGGAGACCCTCCCGGACATTCCTAATCCACCCGCAAAGGAAGGCAAGAAGGCGGGTTCACGTCTCTGGCAGGAGACCTGGGGGCCTAAGAATTACGAAGAGGAGATGAAGCGGTCACGGCGGTTGCGTGCGTACGGGATCGAGATGCTGACCCAATGTAACCACGAGATTGCCTGGCGTGATGGTGGTGAGAGTTTCACTTTTAGAACCATCGCTTCGCCGGGGAAGGGGGGCGATAAGGCGCTTCAAGAATACGTCGAGGCTCAGAAGGGCCTGGGCTGGCGATCAGGCCTGTATACCAACTACACGGACTATGCGCCGGTTAATTCCAACTGGGACGTAGACATGGTGATGCGGCGGCCTTCCGGCGATCTGGTGACTGCCTGGCCGAGATGTTACTCGCCCAAGGCTCTCTTTGCAGTCGAAATGGATCGAAAACTCGCGCCGAGAGTTCGCCGCAAGTTCGGGTCAAATGCTGCCTATACCGATGTCCATACGGCCGTGGCTCCATGGGATCGGACCGACTACGATGCCCGCGTCCCGGGAGCCGGCACGTTTACTGCGACCTTCTATGCCTATGGAGAGCTGCTACTGCACGATCAAGAAGTATACGACCACCATTGTTGGTCTGAAGGTCACCACCAGTGGCTATACGCCGGGCTTGCAACCGGGAACTATGGCCTTACCTACAGCGAGCTGAAGTATCGCGAGTATCCACTGCTTCCCCATTTTGACCTGTTGAAAATGCATCCGCTGAGTGTTGACATCGGCATACCGTGGACTGGCAGGTTCTTCAGAGACGCTGAGGGCTGGGACTCAAAAGACAACATCCAACGAAGCATCGATCATTTCCTTGCTACTACGATTGCCTACGGTCATATGGGCTGGCTGGTCGAAGAGACGCATGGGATTCGGCAAACTTGTCGGTCCTACTACATGATGCAGCAACTGCAGAGCCGCTTCGCAATGCAGGAACCCGAGGAAATCTTTTACGGGTCTGATTCGGGACTGATTACTTCATCAGAAGCCCTGCTCAAAGGAGTCTGGCGTGACTCGAAACTCTATACTCGCTACTCCAATGGCCTCGAGGTGTGGGTGAACGGGAACGCAAGCGTTGACTGGAAAGTTGAAAACGGAGGGAAAGACTACCTGCTGCCGCCTTTTGGGTGGCTCGCTCTCCACGGGGACAAGTTCTTCGAGGGTTCCGTGTTGTTTGACGAAGTTCGGAGTGATTTTGTTGCCTCACCGGCATACATTTTCCTCGATGGAAGGGGTCTCTTGCGAGAATTCAATGGGATTTCCACCTCAGGGAGCGTGGCTGTTCGGCCTCCGGAGGTCGGGACAGGTCTTTCGATCTCTGCGATTGAGGATGTTGGCGAGTTGACTATCACCGAACCGGAGGGACAGTTCGGGTGGGATGATGTGCGCACTCACATATCGAGAGTGGCCACGGCTTCCGGGATTGCGGTGACTGAGTTGGACGTAGACGGAAAAGTCTTGGGTACTGCCGAGGTCACACGGATCGGCGGGGGTTGGGTTATCCAAACAAAAGCCGAGGCGGTTCGGTACGATATCGAGGTAACCGACTGGTAAGAGAAGGATCGTACGGAAACTGGCCTCGGCGCGAAAGTTGAAGCCGAGAACCTGGGCTTGAGACCTGCGACTTGAAGCTGGGGGCTGGTATCTGGGAGCTGGGGATTAACCACAAGACACCAAGAGCACCAAGAAGAACTTGATAGTGATTTCGTGCTTTAGTGGTTGATCCCGGATTAATGTTTCTCGTCGAACCCCATCCGGCATCTGGCATCTGGCATCTGGGAACCGCCATCTCAGCCCCAAGCCCCCAGCTCCCAGTCCCCAGTTCCCTATTCCACTTCCACGATTTCGACTTTTTCCATCACATCGCCCTGCCGGACGGCATCCACAACGTCCTGGCCTTCGATGACTTTTCCGAAAACCGAGTGCTTGCCGTCGAGCCAGGGAGTGTCAATATGGGTGATGAAGAACTGAGACCCGTTCGTGTTTGGACCCGCGTTCGCCATCGACAGGATGCCGGGGCCACTATGCTTCAGGTCAGGGTGGAACTCATCTTCGAACGTGTAACCGGGGCCTCCGGCGCCCGTGCCTGAAGGGCAGCCGCCTTGAACCATGAAGTTGTCAAGGACACGATGGAATGTTAGACCATCGTAGAACCCATCCTTCGTGAGTTTCTCGAAATTTTCACATGTCTTCGGAGTCTTGTCGGCAAATAGCTCCAGTCGAATTACACCTTTGTTAGTCGTGATAACCGCAACTTTCATGTGTTTCCTTTTCTTTCAGCTGATGAACGATTAATGAAAGGTTCTCCTGGAAAGATCATTGCTCATAATCACCTCCCGCGGCCAAAGCCAGCCTTTCACTCATCTCGTGAACCTTGTCCACTATTATCTCTTCTACTGAAGGGTCAAAGGGACCGGGCTGGCCGTAGTAGATCATTGAACCTTCAGCTTCGTAGCCGCCTTCTTCCAGGATTCGAGCTGATGGGATATAGGCGAATACATCGTTGCTGTAACCGGCTACCCATAGTTTTCGTTCGGGAAATTCTCTTCTCAGGCGGATTCCGTAGTCCACAACTACCTCACCCGCCAAACCCACAAGAAGAAGGTCTTCACCGAAACCCCAGAGCTGAATGGGGTACGGGTATTCAACCGGGATGCTGCCCTTTTCTTCGAGCAAATCCAGGAAAAACTCAGCGTGCTTCCGGCGGTACGGATCAGACTCTTCCAGTCGAGTCTTCCATTCGCTCTTGGTCGGTAGAGGCTGAAACTCCAACGGTACCGTATCAAAAGCAGTCATGAGTCGACCCGTAACCGGTTTCAACGGACCCGTGAGAGCCCGGTCCACAGCTTTTGCCAATTCGGCTCCGTGTTCTTCCACCAATCGAACGTTTCCTCTTGGGTACGGATTTGCATCCCCAGCCGTGCCGGTCACGAAAAGTGCTACCGCACCCGAATAACGCTCCTCCAACCACGCCTGGGCGACACCGGCATAGTCACCGTGGAACCAGTAATTGTCTCCACGGAGCGTCGTACAGTGGCAGGAATAGCCGAATATAACTGCGATTAGCCGGCCCGCCTCACTATCTACGGCAAGAAAGGGAACCCGGTGATCTACCGGGCCGGAACGGTTGGCTCCTCCAATAACGGAACCCTCACGCGTCTGCACACGGCGGTTAATGGCGAACGATGCTTCGGTTTCGCCGTAGTGAACCTGGACAGGTTGTAGCTCCTGCATCGCATTCTGGACAAGAGTGACCACCTTGTCTTCTAAACTGCGAGTGAACTCAACCACGTCTTTCCACTGCGCATCGGTCATTTCGTATGCAATACGTAAGGTGTTTCCGATGACTGGGCCGGCATGAGTGTGGCTGGCGTTGAAAAGCACCTGGTCTCTATTCAACCCTGTGCTCTTTGAAATGCGTTCCGCAATTCGCTCAATGAATTCGGCGGGAAACCCTAATACATCCATGGTGACGAGTACCGCCATGTGCCCGGTTTCGTCTTCAAGCACGAGAGCCTTGGCGAAAAGGTCTTGTGCGACGCCCTGTGACGGCTGCTTTCGAGCGGCATAACCCGCCATCCAGAGCGGACCATCAGGAGTGATACGTACCTTGGACGATCCGGCCCTCCATTCCGCTGCGAACATTGGAACGATCGCAAGAAGAAGAGACGCTAAAGTGAGTAGGGGGAAACGGCTTCGCAAGATGAATTGAATGTTATCCCCTCTCACGGTGGGCGTCAATTTGACCGGTCCCTCGGGTCCTTCGCTGTTCCTGGTTCGCGTTACTCCTCGAACTCGAACAGAAGAATCCCATAGCCGATTCCAGCTTCATCTTTGCTTTTCGCTATCTGGAAAGCCATTCGCTTGCCGTCAGGACTTATGGTGGGGTTCGAGGCTTTAAAGCCATCGTGGTCACTGAAGAAAGTCAGGCGTGTGTAGTCCTTCCCCTTGCCGTCCAGCTTCAGTTTCCAGATGTCGATGAAATGATCACCTTTGTCATTCTGAAGGTCGCACTCGACGGTCGTGTATTCGCCGTCTGGGAAGATCCCTTCAGGTTCATCATAGACCTCGGGAGATTTGGTGTAGTTGATGACCTCTCCGTTGTTGAGGTTGACACCCATGACTTCCGATTCGCCTTCTGGCTGGTAGCAGGAGAAGATCAGCTCGGAGTCATTGAACCGAAAGTCCTGGGCCTCCAGCCAGCATTCGGGCCACTTAGCCTCATGGACCAATCGTTTCTCAACAAGTCGCGCGAGGTCTTCATCGATCTCCACCTTGGCCACCATCAATCGGGAGACACCCTCGGGAATCTTGTCCGGATACTGATTGGAGCTCTCCGACCATGCGATGAGGGGCGCTACTCTTGAAGTCGCGATTCCCTCGTTGAGCTTCTGGTGAAGTCGAATCGGAGGATCGGAAAGATCGATTGTCAACACCCAGAGTTCCGATTCGTTCCAGCGCGCGTTATCAGAATCGTTGGCCTCAGCAGGCCCGACCAGGACATAGTCGCCGTTTGGGAGGTAATGGACCCGGAATAAGCCCGGGTGATTGAACTCGCAGGTCAGGCAGCGAATCTCTCCCGACTGGACTTCGACTTCGAAAGCGTCTCCGAGGGTTCGATGGACAAAGGCGATCTTCGTTCCGTCTGGAGACCAGACTGCTCGTTCACCAAAGTGAGTGAGGATTCGGATGTTGGGCGGCAGGTCCTCAAACGGACTCTTTTGCTGCCCAGCTGTGAACTCAGTGAAAAAGATGATCAATAGCCCCGCTGAGATCAACGGTGCCCACAACCTTAACTTCAGGTTTGGAGACTCAGGCAAGAATCGAAACATCTGCCTCTCCTTTCAGTTCGAATCGTGTCGGCCGGAAGCATTAGTAGTTTCCAACTGCTCGGCCCTCACCTTTTACTCTGCCTCAAACCTTAAGATTCAGCAATAAGGGGCGTGCTGTTTGTGAACTGCGGAGAGAAACGGGGGCACTAATGGGTGCGTTGCCCAAAAGGGCATCCGACCCAAATCCGAAGCTCGAAGCTCGAATTTCGAGCTTCGAACTTCTGCTGTTCCGGTTTGAGCAACAGACTCTAATGCCAACATGCTCATGGTCGGCTATTCCATGTTCAAGTGGAAGCGACTCGGACCTTGCGCGTGCTGCTCTGATCGACAACCCGGCCAAATCCGAGGCTAGAAGCTTGATTCGTGCTGGGTGCCAACTCCGAACTTTTGGAGGCTGGGGGGGCGTTGACCCCCGACCCCCAAGACTCCGAGACCTCGAGACTATTCCATCAGGACGCGATTCTTGAAGCGAAGTCGTCCTTTTGATCCTTATCCCCAGAGTCTTTTTGTTTGTTTTGCTTGGTCGATGATGGGGATGAGACTTGGATAGACCCGGTTGACTCGGTGTCGAGGTCACCCGTGAATTTACAGCCGTCTTCCAATACGATTCTGGGTGCCTGCAGTGTCCCTTTTGCATCGGCTGTCGAGCGCAGGGCGATCAGTTCAGTGCACGAGACGGTACCAGTTAACTCACCCTGGATCTGAACGACCCTGGCTTCGACATCGGCTTTGACCTTGCCACCCTGATCGACCAAAACTTCGCCGTTCGAGAAGCTGATGGTTCCTTCAACCTGACCCTGGATGGTCAACTCACCTTCGCCGGTGAGTTCGCCCTTCACTTTGACTTTGGATCCGATTAGCGTCCCTGTTTCCTTCTGAGGCTGAGGCTGGGGCTGAGGCTGGGGCTGTCTGGAGATGTCCATTTCCGTGTTCATTGTGTTCGATTCTGACTTACTCTCTGGTTCCCACATACTAATTTCCTCCCAAATCTGGAATTGAATCCTCCGCAGAAAACTGCAACATGCTTTGCAGAATAGCTGGAGCG
>JAUVSF010000295.1 GCA_030597245.1 Acidobacteriota bacterium | reverse complement strand
AGCGAGCCGTCGATGCGGCTCTGGAACGGGTGCAGGAACTCAAACCGGGCGATGAGGCCTTGCTCGTTCAGTTTGCCCAGCGGGCGGAGCCACTTACTGGATGGGAACGGCAAAGTGGCCGGCTCACTCGTTCGATTCGCGAGCGCTTGCAGCCGTCAGCCGAGTCGACTTCTTATGCGGCAGGCCTCGATCTTGCGGCCCAGCAGTTGGAACAGGCTACGAGCCCCTCCAAAGAAATCTTTCTGATTACCGACCTGCAGTCGGCAGGGCTCGACCTCGATGCCATGTCTCAGGTACAGATTCCCGGTGACGTCCGGTTCAGTTTAAGAGACGTGGGCGAGCCTGCCCGTAACGCCTTCATCGAGGAAGTACGGCTTCAAAGACAAGTCTACTCGGACACCTACCCGCATTCGATAGTGGCCCGAATATCTTTGAGCGACTCGCAAAAAGACCGTTCCGACCGGGAATTGCGTAGCGAGATTCAACTCTATCTCGGCGAAACAATGATCGACAGGCAAAGCTTCAAACTGAGTGGAGGAGGTTCGGCGACGGTCACGTTCGACCCCCTCGAAATCGGAGAAGGCGCCGTCCGCGGCAGGCTGGTCCTCGACTTGCGAGATGATTTGGCTGCCGACGATGTCTACTACTTTGTAGTCGAACGGACAAATCCATTCCGAATCGCTCTACTGAGCGGACAGGGCGATACCCCTATCTACCTGAAAGACGCTCTCGAGTCCGGCCGGAACCTGCCTTTTGTCGTAACTGATTCTGCCGATAACCAGAGGTGGGATGAGAACGAGGCCTCCGTTGTCGTTCTGGACAATGTGCCACGCCCTCGCAACCAATCACTTGGTCAACACTTGGAGCGAGGCGGAAGCCTGATCATCGCATTGGGCAAAGACATCCAGCCATCTGCCTACGAAAGTGCGCTGGGTGACAGCATGCCCTGTCAGATCATCGAGAAACGGTTCGCGGGCACCGACGGATCCCGGTTTGTGTCGATCACTGAGGTGGCTGAAAGTCACCCCATCTTCGAACCGTTCCTGCAAACCCAGGAAAACGCCCTCACAAATGTCCAGTTCTATGGTTACTGGAAACTGGAACCTAAACCCGAGAGCCAGGTCCTGGCCCGATTCGACAACGGGGATCCCGCGCTCATCGAACAAACGGTTGGGGACGGACGAGTTCTGGTTTTCGCCTCATCACTGGGACGAGTCTGGTCCGATTTCCCTCTACGTAGCGCGTACGTTTCGTTCTGGCAAAAGACGATACAGTACATGGGGCAATGGAATCCCGAGGTGGCTTCGTTAACAGTGAACCAGATCCTATCCCTGGAGGATTGGAACGGTAGCGGCGATCAGGCGGAGGATGGGAAAAGGTGGGATCTCCTGGATCCCCGTGGTCAACGCTTACTGACTCTTGACTCGCAGCGGCCCGAGTCGATCCGGCTGGAATCGGCCGGCTACTACGAATTGCGAAAAGACCGCGCCACCAACTGGTTTGCAGTGAATACCGATCGGGCCGAATCAGACCTGGCCCGAGTCGAGGAACAGGAGTTCCTAGCGGCTCTTCGCAACACTCAGGTTCAGAGGGGCCAGGCAGGACTGGTTGCAGAATTGGCCGAAGAAGAGGCGCCACAGCCGCTCTGGTGGTTGCTTCTTCTCGCCGCCATCGCAGTCCTCATGGTGGAAGCGGTCGCTGCGAACAGGCCGAGGAAATGGCGAATGACAAGTGTCAAATGACAAATGTCGAATGAGGAACGCCGAACGAGGAACGACGAACAGCGAAACAAATCCGGGGCCATTGGGGTCTGTTGCCCAAATCGACAACACCTCCACCCACCGGGGCTGAATCATTACGAAAGCACCAAAGGTGCGGTGAGGATCCCGGGAAGCGGATTATCAACAGAAACCAGGGGCCGAAGCACCGAAGGTGCGGTGCTCAATAGCCTGGGGTGGAGCGAAGCGGAACCCCAGGTCATCGGAATCGATAGTTATAGAAGCCCTGCAAGGGCGGCACATTCCGGGAGAACCGTTTTGGGCAACACACCCATTAGGGCCCGGTAAACGGAACGGATACCACCCATGCACATCCTGCGCAAACGGGGAACGAAAGGAATCTGGAGTAAAATAGGAATCAACCCATGAAAAGCCTTCTGGTCAGACTTCTTGTAAAGGCCAAACGAAAAGTACAGCGGGAACGCCTACTGAAGGGTGTGGCAATTCTGATTGCCTACCTGCTGCTTGTTTCGATCGTCTCGGCTTATGTTCTGGCCCAGGAGAACTTCTCCGATAAGGCAATCCTCTGGTCTCGGATTCTTGGCTTGATCGGTTTCCTGCTGATTCTGTGGAAGGGAATCCTGTCGCCCCTCCTGAAGCCCGCTTCACTCTCACGAGTCTCACGTTTTCTGGAACAGCGTTATCCACACCTGCGTGACCGTGTCTCGACGGCTGTGGAAGTCAGCAAACCTGATTCCGAGATCGATCCCGCTGTGCGCGACCTGGTGGAGCGCGACGCGTACCAGCAACTGAAGCGAGTACGTCAGCCACGCTTCTACTGGCCCCGCATCTCGGGCGCATCTCTAATAGTAGCTGCGATAGCCGTTCTCCTGTTTTCAGGTCTGTACCTCGGAGGTCCAACCGAATTCGCATACAGCATCAATAAGCTATTAGGATCCTGGGCGGACCCTGATCAGCCACCGCTGTATGAAGTGCTGGTGACTCCGGGTAACGCGACGGTCGGAGAGCACGGTGACTTGGAAATACGTGCCACGCTGATCGGCTTCGACGCTCGTGAAGTCACCTTGAATGCGCTCTATGAAAATCAGCCTCAGTGGGAATCGGTCCGCATGTTCCCGGATACGAACACCGGCGAGTACATGTTTCTTTTCTTCGATATTCGGGAACCCATCGACTACTACGTCGAGGCTGAGGGAATTCGTTCGGACGAGTTCAGGATCGAAGTGTCTGAGGTGCCACGGGCGACAAAGGTGAAAATCACCTTGCAGTTTCCGTCCTATACGGGTTTGTCCGATGCGACCTTCGAGGATGAGCAGATCATTCGGGCTCTTGAAGGCACCCGGGTGCAACTCGAGATCACAACAGATCAACCGGTGCGTCGCGGATTCCTCAGGTTCGAAGAGGCGGACGAAATCCAACTGGAAGTGTTGCAGAACGGTGTCCTAACGGCTGAATTCAAAATCGCGGGCGACGACTTCTTCCGTCTTCATTTCGCCAACAGTGAAGGAATACTCAATCCCGGCTCAGATGAGTTTGTGGTCCAGGCCCTTAAAGATCAGAAACCGATCATCAGCTTCAACCAGCCAGGGCGTGATCGAGCGGTCACCAACATCGAAGAAGTCTACAGCGAGTTACAGGTTGAGGACGATCATGGTATTTCAGCCTTGCGGCTGCATTATTCGGTTAATGGCGAACCTGACCAGACGGCTGATCTTGCCTTTCCGCGGGGAGCCAAACACATAACCAGTTCTCACACGTTCTACCTCGAGGAGATGGAACTGCTGCCGGGCGACTTTGTCTCATACTACGGAAAGGCTTCCGATTCGGTGTCTACTGCAGTTACCGACATCTTCTTCCTGGAAGTGGAGCCTTTCGACAAGGAGTACATCCAGTCCCAGGCGGGGGGAAGAGGCGCCATGGGTGGCCGTGGGCTCGAACTCTCTCGCCGACAGAAGCAGATCGTGGTCGCAACTTTCTCTCTGGTTCAGGAGAAAGAACAGTTCGCACCTGAGGAGGTAAAGGAGAGCAGCCAAACCCTGGCACTGGTACAGCAGCGTTTGGCCACGCAGGTGCAGACCATCGTCGAACGGATTGAGAGGCGCGGTCAGGCATTGGTTGACCAGCGCTTCAAGAAGATGGCCGAACACCTTCAGCAGGCTATCGAACACATGAAACCGGCCGAGACTGCCCTGAACGAAGTTTCGCTTCCTGAGGCTCTGCCGGAAGCCCAGAAAGCGCTCCAACAGCTGCTTCGCGCCGAAGCCCTTTTCAACCGGATGCAAGTGTCCTTCTCCCAAAGCGGTGCACCCGGTGGAGCAACTCCGGAAGAGCTTGCCGACCTGGTTGACCTCGAGTTGGACCGCACCAAGAACCAGTACGAGACTCTGCAGCAGGCGCGCGAGCAGCAGCAGGATGAGGCTCTCGACGACGCCCTGGAGAAACTGCAGGAACTGGCGCGAAGGCAGGAACAACAGCTGGAGCGACAGCGTCGAAAAGGAGCCTCCGGAGCCTCCGGCGGCCAGGTGTCACAGCAGGAACTGATCGATGAGATCGAAGAACTGGCCCGCCGGCTGGCCCGGCTGTCTCGTCAACAGCAAGACCAACAACTCTCGCAAGTCAGTCGTGAGTTGAACCGGGCCGCCCGCGATATGAGGAAAGCAGGCGCGAGCGGACAGAACAGCCGGCAGTCTCAGCAGATGGCCCAGCAGGGATTGGAGCGACTCAAAGAGGCCCGGGAGGCACTCGAGGAACATCGTGAGAGCCAGATGCAGGCCCAGTTCAACGAGCTGAAGGAGAGGGCCGAGCGACTCGCTTCGGAACAGAGAAATGTCGTACGAGGCCTCTCGGAACTGGAGTCACAGTTTAACGCGAACGAGACCGATGAAAAGTTCTTTGAAGGTGTCCGTACCCTGTTCTGGCGGAAGCAGGATATGCAGCAGGAATTGCAGGAACTCGAAGGAGAGCTGCATCAGGCGGCACGTAGAATGCAGTCGGAAGAACCCGAAGCGGCTAGACAGTTGAAAGAGGCGGGAAACTCGATCCGGGACGATCGCCTTCCGGAGAAGATGCAGGAGAGTTCGGATCTGCTGGCCAACGGCCTGATCCACATGGCACGGAGTCGCGAAGCCGGCGTGGCTGAGGACTTGCGAGAACTCGCAGAGAAGATTCGCAGCGCCGAAGAGTCGCTCGGAGCCTCCGGGCCCGAGTCCGACCAGGAGAAGCTGAAAAGAGCGCTGGATCGAGCCGGAGAATTGGTGGCGAAACTGGAGTCGCTGAAGCAGCTTGCTGAAACGCAGCAGGGTGAAGGCCCGCCACAAGATGGCCAGGAGTCGCCTGAAGGGCAAACGCAGGGTGAGCAGGGCCAGGACCAGCAGCAAGCAGGTGAAAACTCGGGCGGGCTGGAGAGTCAGATCCCGTCCGGTTCCGCAGGAGGACGCGCGTCTTCCGGAATTGACCCCAAACAGGCAGGTCGTGAGTGGCAGGAGCGGCTTCGCGAGGCGGAAGAGCTGAGTCGAATGCTGGGTGGGAGTCCTGACCTGCGCCGTCAAGCCTCACGGCTCTTACAGCAGATGAAGGGGTTCGATCCAAGCCAGATCTTCGACGACGAAGAAGAGGTTCGTGAGTTGAAGGCGCAAGTGATTGACGGGTTTCACCAGTTGGAGTTGGAGATCAGTCGGGCCCTGCTGGAAGAAGGCGAACAGTTCCTCCGGCCTGTAAGCGAGGATGAAGTAGCTCCGGAATTCCGCGACCGTGTTGCTGACTACTACCGTAAACTCGCCGCCCGTGGGAAAGAGTAGGGGGTTGGGGGGTTGGAGTATTGGAGTATTGGGACCTGGGCACTGGGGGTTTGTTGCTCAAACCGAAGAAGCGAAGGGACGGAAGTTCGAAGTTCGAAACTCGAAATTCGAAACAATGGTCCCGTCCGTAGCTCAAAGAGCGAAGGGGGATGCCGGATGCCGGTAGATTGGCACTTGTCATTTGTCATTTGTCATTTCCTAGTGTCCTTGGTGGCTTGGTGGTTCAATCTATTCGATTCAGGCCTTGCTTCACTTCGCAATTTCAGCTATTCGTAGAGCCTCACAAGAGGTAACCTCATGAAAAGACTTCAGAGATTCTTGGGCCGCGAAGTAAATCTGGATCTCGTCAGAAATGATGATGTCCTGCTCGCTTCACTATCGATCGAAATAAGGTACGTTCCTGAAGAGCTGGAAATCTTCGACGAACTGGAGTTCGGCCTCGGTTCATTCGGCTCGAAAACAGTTGTACTGACGATGGTATTGGAGGACGGCAAGCTTCAACGTGCTTCTCTGGGCTGGGTCCCGGAAGGAGGCGACGAAGACGACTTCGCCGCCTTCACTGAATCGGAACTTTCGGAAGTAATGGCAGAAGTGGGCCCGCGCATCGTGTCCTTCTTCGAAAAGACCCTGAAGTGATCCAAGGTGGCACAGGCATCCCTGCCTGTGCCCTCCCACCTTTCTGGCTGGGAATTTCTTGTGCCCTTGGTGGTAGAACCCGGGGGGATAACGCGGTTTAACCCCTTCTAACTCTATCTAACATTACCATCTCTTTTTCACTTCCGTGT
>JAUVSF010000697.1 GCA_030597245.1 Acidobacteriota bacterium | reverse complement strand
ATCCAAGGTGGAATAACCATGAAGTACTTGTACAAATCACTCATCGTCCTGCTCGTTGCGTCCTGGACTCCGACTGTCTTGCCTGCCCAGGATTCGGACCTCAGGCTGCTGGATTGGCGACCCAAAAGCCAAATGGTAGTCAAAGAGACGAGGATACTGACTCCCAAATTCCCGGTCATCGATATCCACAACCACCTGGGCGACCTGGATAAGACTGAGCACTACCTTAAAGAAATGGATGCAGCGGGAGTTTGGCAGTGCGTGAGTCTTGATGGGCGTTCGGCTGATAATTTCTATGAGGAGCATCTTCGTGTCTCCCAATCGATCTCCAAAGAGCGGTTCCTCGTGTACTTCAGGCCTGACTTCAGCCGCATCGATGAGCCCAACTTCGGAATTGAAGAGGCGGCGAAGCTGGAAAGAGCCGTGAAGATGGGTGCCCGTGGCCTCAAGATAGCAAAGAACCTGGGCCTTACGGTTCGCGACAATACCGGGAAAATCGTACCCGTGGACGATCCTCGCATAGACCCGATCTGGGCCAAATGTGGAGAGCTCGGTATTCCGGTGGAGATACACATTTCGGATCCCAAAGCCTTTTTCACGCCAATCGATAAGTACAACGAGCGCTACGACGAACTGGGCGCCCATCCTAACTGGTCCTTCTACGGTGATGAATGGCCCAGTAAGGAGGAGATACTCGAACAGCGGAACCGAGTGATCGCACGCCATCCGAATACGATATTCATCGGAGCTCACATGGGGAACCTGCCCGAGGACTTGGGGCGGATAGCGATGTGGCTCGACATGTATCCCAATTTCTACGTAGATATCGATGCCAGGATTAGCGAACTTGGCCGACAGCCGTATTCGGCTCGCCGATTCATGATCAGATACCAGGACCGTGTTCTGTTTGGGACCGACACGCCTCCGAACGCAGAAGCCTACCGGATCTACTATCGTTTTCTGGAGACAGACGACGAGTATATCGACCCGGCCCAGGGGCACCATCTCCAGGGGCGATGGATGATCTACGGACTCTACCTCCCGGACGAGGTCCTGGAGAAGATCTACAACAAGAACGCACTCAAGATTTTGGGAATGCTGAAGGTCGGACAGAACTGAGTGGACAAAGGATCAAGACCCAGTGTTTGAAAGGGTTCCTGATCCAACGCGCCGGTTTCGTTGCCCCGTTGGGCTAAGTTCAGAGTATTGGGGACAGACGTCAACGCTCGCGTTCGTCCGCACCACAGAAGTACACAAACAGACTGAACCAGATTTCTGAGAAGTTCATTGTGAGAAGTGGCCTTAGTGCCGCCCCCGGCTCTCTTTTTTTTGAATCACCAAGAAAACTGCCTGCAGAGTCGGGGTGTGTCTCTGCCGCCACAACTCCTACCTGAACCCGGGGCCAGCATTGGGAATAGGCACAGGCGACAGAGGAAGACAAGCTTGTCACGCCAATCTGGCCTCAGTGTTGCTGCCCGACGACCTGCCTCCCTTCCAACGGAGAATGCCGTAGGGCACCCGAGGTCAGTGATGAGAACCGCGCTGAATGCTTCCTAGAGTGACGCAGAGCCTTCAGGGGAGCACCGAAGGTGCGGTGCTTAATAGCCTGGGGTGGAGCGAAGCGGAACCCCAGGTAGTCAGATTCGCTTGTTAATTGAGCCCTGTATGGGCGACACATTCCGGAAAAGCCGTTTTGGGCAACAGGTCCCCAAAACCGCCACTCAGAATCCCCTGTTGAGCCGGGACTCGAACCGACCATATAATGCCTTATCAATCTGGGAGTTGAGGTCCGAAACAGTTTGCGATTGCCGTGAGGAAATTTAAATTCGTCCACACAGCCGACCTTCACCTTGACAGCCCTTTTCTGGGGTTGCAGGGGGTGAGTCCCCATGTGGCGAACAAACTGCGAGAGGCTACCTTTCGAACCTTCGACCGAATCATTGAACTGTGCCAGGATACCAGCGCCGACTTTCTGTTGATCGCAGGGGACATCTATGACAGCCGTGATCGAAGCCTTCGAGCACAGCTTCAGTTTCGAGACAGCCTGAAGCGCCTCAGCGATTCAGGGATTCCCACGTTTGTTGTGCATGGCAATCACGATCCCTTAAACAGTTGGTCAGCGTCTCTCGATTGGCCGGAGCAGGTTCACGTCTTTGGAGGCAACTCAGTCACATCAGCTCCCGTCGTTCGAGACGGTGCAACGATCGCGCATGTGTACGGGACAAGCTATCCCACTCAGGATGTGCGAAAGAACCTAGCCAGGAAATTCACACGCACCGACAACGGACCGTTTTCGATCGGCCTTCTCCACTGTAATGTTGGTGACAACAAAGACCACGAGTCGTACGCACCATGCAGCTTGGAGGATTTGACACAGACCGGAATCGATTATTGGGCTCTGGGGCACGTCCACACCCGTCAGATCCTGTCTCACGAGGCGCCGGTGGTTCTGTACCCTGGCAACCCGCAAGGTCGAAATCCACGGGAGCTTGGCCCACGGGGTTGCTATGTCGTCGATGTTGAAGGTCGCGGT
>JAUVSF010000279.1 GCA_030597245.1 Acidobacteriota bacterium | reverse complement strand
CGTTCATTCAGAGTAGGGATTACGATCGAAATGGCTGGCGTGATCATCTCTGAAACAAGTCGTACACCGCCGAGAGAGTCATCTCGGCTGCCGCACCCGGGAATCGATCAGGTTCCGAGGATCGGAGGAAACCAGTTGGAAAGGCAACCGTTCTGGCTGGGTTCCGGCAGAACCTGAGAGAAATATCTTCTTCTTGACTGTTAACTTTACAGACACGTCCATAGAATAGCATTTCAGTGATGGGATCACACTTTCCCGGTTGGAGATGGTTGGCGTTAGCGGGCGTATCGCTGCTGGCAGCCCTTCTGATGACACTCTTGAGCAAGAGCTTTGTGTACGGAGTTGGCCATGCCGAACGTCCGATTATCCATTTCGTTGCTTTGTATGGAATCTGGTGGGGAGCCTTTGCCGCGTCGTTCTGGATGCTGAAGAGCAGGCGGGAGAAACCGGGCCTGGTTTTCATAATTGCGGTTGCAGTGGTGCTTAGGGTCGTTCTATTTGCCTCCGACCTCATTCAGGAAAACGATGTTTACCGTTATGTGCTTGATGGTCAGGTTCTTCTTCACGGGGGCAACCCTTACGAATTCTCTCCGCTAGAAGTTTCGGAGATGGGCAAGCCGGCACTCCGAGAAAGTCTCGCTGCAGAAGATGCCCAAACCGTACTACACAGGATCGGGTATTCCTCAATCCCGACTGTTTATCCACCGGCAGCCCAGTTGGCATTCGCGGCTGGAAGTGCCCTTGGCGGGTGGAACTGGATTGGGCAGAGGGTGGTATTCACACTCGTTGATCTCCTCGTAATCGGCGCGCTTGTGTATTTGTTGAGGTTGCTCGTGGTTCCGTCTTACTGGTTGATTCTATACGCATGGAATCCCCTGGTTCTAAAAGAGGTCACGAATTCCACCCATCTCGATGTTCTGGTTGCGCTTTTCATCATTCTGCTGGTTCTAGGAATCAACCGGTTCGATTCCACAGGGTCGAAGGTATGGATCGGTTTTGCTGCACTGTGCTGGGGCCTGGCCGTTTTGACGAAGGTCTATCCCTTGATCCTGGGTCCTGCATGCTTGAGCTGGTTGTACAAGCGGGAGAGAAAGCTGGAGCAGCCAATTCTCTTTAGTGGTGTTGGAACTTCGGTAATCATTTTAGGGTTGGTTCCGTTCTTCGGAATCGGTGCAAACCAATTAACGGAAGGCATTGTGACTTATGCTTCGGACTGGCGGATGAACGAAGGGGCATTCGCTGTTCTCGCCTGGCTGTTCCCGAACCCGAGATTGGTTGCCTGGGCTGTCATCGCTTTGATAGCGATCATGCTGCCTCTCCTCCAACGTGAGAGGTCAGTCGATGCGTTTGTAAGCATCATTCAGTGGATACTTCTAATCTGGTTTCTCCTGATCCCAGCGGTCTTCCCGTGGTATGCGATCCCCTTGGCCGGCCTGCTGGTCCTGTCTCCCGGGAGTCGGACTGCGGGGCCGCTGGTTGTGCTCTCTGGGGCAGTGGTCCTGTATTACCTCAGCTTCTTCTACGATTATCGAGGTTACCAGAGTGAATGGTGGAACTGGACTCGGTTGATCGAACATGCTGTCATATGGATTTCGGTCATGATCAGCGTCTTACCCTTCTCAGAGCGAAAATCGATGCGGTCCTAATGCATGGCGTGGAACCTTTGCGCCGCGGGACAAGATTCCGACTCCCAAGACCCGAGACGTTGAGACGCACCTTCGGGTGTGCGCCCCGTAACGCTGGCTTCCAGCCGGCACGGTGGCATCTTGCCGACGACGGGCGAAGGGAAGTTGTGAGGTTGTCAATCCTGGGCTGGAAGCCCCACTGCCGGCAAGGATACCAGCGTTACGATCCGGATGTGGTCCCCACCTTGGGGGCGACAGAGTTTTGGACGAAGGTGAAGGAGGGGACAGGCTGATTCTTGATGCCTTTGCGCTCGGAAGACAAGCTTGTCGCGTTACATTTCACTTCAACCCATGATGACGACCTGGAAGGTCGTCGTCCCCTCATTCGCTGACGACCGGAAGATAACCTTCCTTGTCACGTAAATCTAGCTCTACCGGATTAGCAACAGCCGCCACCGTCGTAGAAGTAGGTTGAATCCGTGATGTAAAGGTCACTGCGTCCAAGACTCTGCAGCCAGGCAGCTGTCTTGTCACAGACCGCCAGGGGCTGGTTGAAACTCAGAACGTGGCCTGAACCATCGTCGAAAAACTCGTCCTCACCATAATAGATGGCGGTTCTCCCGGTGAAAATACATGGACCATCATCCGGTATCGGGTCTTTTATAGCGCAGACCTCAATGCTCTCAACCAGTATGGTTCTATCAACCGGGTAATGCCCCGGGTCGAGGACTCGGTAGGGGCGTCTTGCCCTGACCTCGACTGTCCCAAAACCTGTTGCTGTTATCAATGCGAGGTACTCCTCGATTGGAAGAGCCCCACTCAGGCAGGTTGCTCGAAGATTCTCGTTGTGGCGCAGTTCATCCGGGATTCGTTCCTGGCAAACAGGATCGGACAGCACCAGGCGACCGCCCGGTTTCAGGACACGATACATCTCGTGCAGAGCTTTCCGTAGATCCGGCAAGTGAAAGATATTGAATAAGCAGTTCTGGGCTGCGACATCTGCTGACGAATCCTCGGCCGGCAGCTCAAGTACATCACCCTCTCGAAGCTCCACGAACTCACGTCGGAACCAGGGATTGGATGACTCTGCAAGTCTCAAGTTGCGCCGACACGAGTTCAGCATTTCGGATACCGGATCGATGCCAATCACGGCGGCGGGACGTCGGCTGAAATAGGAGAACTGGAGCAACTCCATGCCTCCTCCGACTCCGGCGTACAGAATCGTCGGACCGTTGCCAAGGTCTCGCGGATGGACAGTGCTTCCACATCCGTAGTTCATCTCGAGCATCTCAGTCGGAATACTCAATTCCGGGAGCGTCCAGACCGGAGTGGTGGTACAGCATAAGCCGACTTGTGGAGTCAAAGCTGCCTCTCTGTAGATCTCTCTAGTCGTCTGTAAGTATGTTTCGCTCATCTATGCAATCTCTCCTCTGCAGCTTGATCCTGCTCCTGCTGTACAGCCAAAGCAATGCTGTCTGGTTACGATCTGCCTTCTTTCCAGCACATTCGAGTCGAAGTCACGTATGTGCGCCGGTAGCCCCGAGTTAATACTCAGTTCGAGCATCTGGTTGAAGTCGCAATCATACAACGTTCCATCCCACCCCACCGACAGGGTGTTACGGCACATCACACCTCTGGCCGCAGTCGGGTTGAAGTTCTCGACAAGAACCTGCATGTATCTGTCATCTTGACCATCCTTGAGAAGGCTGTCGAGGAAGCGGCTAATCGGCATATTTGTAAGACAAAAAAGGTTGCTAAACAGAATGCCGTAGGTGTCTCCGAGGACCCGTCTGTAGTCTTCTTCAAGCTTGTCCTGAGGGGGAGGAAGAAAAGCGCCTAGCGGGTTGTACACCAGGTTTAGTTCGAGGCCGCTTCCCGGATAGCCGTAACCGACTCGGTTGAGCATTCGCAGGGCCTCAATCGAGCGTTCAAAAACTCCTTCACCACGCTGACTATCCGTATTTTCGGCAGTGTAACAGGGCAGTGATGAAACCAGGGTAACCGCATGTTCTGCGAAGAAGTCAGGAAGTTTACGGTACTTACCATTCACGGTGAGGATGGTCAGGTTGCTGCGAACCATGAGGCGTCTGCCGAGTCGGGAAATCTCTTCGACAAACCAACGAAAATTGGGGTTCATCTCGGGCGCTCCGCCGGTGATGTCAACGGTCCCAATTTGTGAACTGGAAATCGCCGAGAGGCATTCCATCATCGTTTCCCGAGTCATTATCTCCTTGCGATCAGGTCCCGCATCGACATGGCAGTGTGTACAAGTCTGGTTGCACATCTTCCCGACGTTGACCTGTAGAGTCTCGATTCCTCCAGCTTTCAATGGAAATAAGCCTGCAGCGGCCAGTTTCTCTCCAAATGCAGGCAGTTGGCTTGTCGATTGCTCCAGGAATTCGAGCTGTACGAGCGGATTCGAAAGGTCATGTTGTATAGCTTCAAGAGTCTTCATTATCAGCAGTTCTCCCTCGGCAGGGAACCAGCGAAGATCCGTAAGGCTTTCTTCATCATTTCACTCCTCAGTTACCGTCGACTGAAGTGTCGACCGTTGCCCCCGGACAATCTGCCTTGACCAGAAAACCATTTTTCAAATGAACCTAGGAGCCGGTCTCCTGGGTACTCTGAAGCTTTGCTCGTGCAAAACGGACGAGGACTGTCAAAAGTAATGCGGCCGCAGCGACACCCAGCACCAAGCCCCATGGGATCTCGCCCCGGGTGACCGCTTTGGTGACGGCATCAGCGCCCACCACGTATAAAACGGTTCCCGGGAGCATACAGAGCCAGGACCAGAAAACATAGGTCCAGAACGGAACTCTCGTAAGCCCAAAACCGTAATTGAGCAGGTTGAACGGGAAGATGGGAACGAGTCGGGTTAAGGCAACTATCGTTGCTCCATGCGTCTCCGTCATTTCATCAAGGCGTCGGAAGGTCTCCTTTTGGGAAAGCCAGCGGGCGGTTGCATCCCGGGCGAAGTATCGTGCAACCAGGAAAGCGAGGGATGCTCCCAGGGTTGCAGCCAAACTGACCACTACCATTCCGATGGCGGAACCGAAAAGAGCACCTGCGATGAGGGTCAGCGCTACACCCGGAATAGCTGCTACGACAGCCACTGCATATATAAGGACAAAAACAACCGGACCCCACGAACCAAGGCTATCAATCCAATCTTGCAGGCTTCCCAGATATCTGTCAGCTTCGAAGACTCGAGCCAGCACAATGATTAGGCCAATCGCTGCGAGCAGGATTAATGGTCGCCAGAGTCCCGATCTCTTTGAACCGGTTTCGCTTGAAACCTCAGTTGACCTGTTAGCCGTCCTGTTTGATAGCTTGTTCATTTCTTCATCGTTCGATCGCAGGCAACAGAGTTGTTCACACTTGTCATCTCAACTCCCTTGCTCATTCAAGCTCCAGTCATATTCAAGATAACTGACCTCGAAGGCAGTGTTCTTGAGGTATGAGCGATCCGATTGAGACAGAAAGGAGCTGATGAAATTCAGAACCGCTCTCAGGGCCGGGTCTTGTCCCCGGAAAGCCTGGTCGGTTCCATAGCGATCCACAAAGTCCTCTCCGAACCAATCAAAGATCTTAGAAAGAAAGACGACCTTTTCCGCGCGATCGATTCGGAACTTCATACTATTCCTCAGGAAAGTTCGCGTTTGATCGTCGAGTTGCTTGTCCAGCCTGGGGCCCGAATAGGGTTCCTGTCGAAGTGTGGGGCAACTCCGGGCAGCGCATACCAGGGCCATGTGGATTCTGGGTTCGTCAAACTCTTTTCGCAAAATGCTGTGTTCGATGTACTCAAGTGTGACCTCCTCGCCCAATACCGTGAACCTCAAGCTGTCCCATACACCCGAGATCTGCCTGATACTGTTCTTCGGATACATCAGAGATCCCAGAAAGGAAGCCTTGATCGGGTAATTATCGATAATAGCCAGCAGGGTGAGCCCGTTATAAGCATTGATCCAAAAAGCGATTCTCTCGTTGCGGCCCCAAGAGGCGAACGTGTCCGGCTTAAGTTTGGCAACTCGTTTCGAGAACTGATCGAGGTTGTGGCGATTCTCCTTGAGATCTCGGTAGTTCACCATGCCATCCGAGTTCACTTGCCTCAGCACGGCTGCCAGCTCTGCGTAGTCCCAGTTTTCTGTATCCGCAATGCCCATTGCAAAGCGACTGGCAGGTCCGGCGCCGATCAATAACGTTATGTTGAGCAGGAGTAGCCAATTGAAGCTTCTGAGACAGAGCGACTTCCACTGAAGACTCAACAATATTCTCATTTCCTGGTATTCCTGTTTGTTCTGAAGGTTCGCGTCCAGATGGCGCTTGCTAGCTGCTTGCGAGCAATGCTTCCTGCACGGGAGGGAGGAGCTGTCTGGTTAGTTCAATCGTCCCTTCACTGTCGAATCCGTCTCCCACAATGTATACGAAATAGTTCGGAGTCGCCAAGGATGCCACCACCAGGGGGCCTTCGTGAATCATCCGAATCTCCGTGCCGGAAAGGTTGACTGTCGCTCCTTTTGCAGGCAGTATCTGATTCTCGTTGCGTGCCTCAAGCATGAGTGACAAGAGCCCGGAACCGCCTCGAAACACGTAGTGAACGAATGACGCTCCCTCAACGTCGCAGTCCATGATTCCGACCAGACTAAAGGCTCCTGGCAGCCGTCCAAGCCGGGCCTCTAACTCTTCATGGTGAAACGTGAGTGGAAAAGCATCAGTTGGTCGCCCCGTACACCTCAAGTGGTCAAACACGATCTGACGATAATGATCGATGACCTGCACCTCGGTTAGCCGGAACTGGTCGTCTTCTATGATTGAGAAGTATCCGACCGCGCTCAAGATCGTGATCAAAAATGCTGCCGCGACTCGAAGAGGAATCGAAAGAGCATGCTTCTTTCTCAAGGTTTCTTCTT
>JAUVSF010000445.1 GCA_030597245.1 Acidobacteriota bacterium | reverse complement strand
CTTCGCCAGTTCGATATTGAGTTCGACTTCCAAATGGGGATTCTTGTTCAATCTCCTGTTCAGGCGGAGTGCCTTCTCCAGAACCGAAACGGCTTCCCTGTGTTGTCCCTTCTTCCGGAGTTCAATTGCTAAGTTCGTTTGGGCGTAGATCTCAAGCTCAGCGTTTCCAATCTGCCGCGCGTAGTTTAGGGACGTTCTGTTCAGGTTTGAACCGGTTTGCCACCAGCCAAGTTCTAAATAGGTCGCTCCCAAGTTGAACAGACGCCCACCGATCCTCACGGAGCTTTTGTTTATCAATGAGGCTTTCAGAGAGCGGCCTTCCCACTGGAGCGCTTCCCAAGGGAGACCATTCTCTGACAGGTGAAAATAAAGGGCATGGTAGAGCTTCTCCTTGGACGGGAGAAACCTGCCTTCCATAAGTCCTCGAAAAAGTCTGTCGGCTATAGATCTTGCGCTTTTCTGGTCTCGTGTTCGACTAAGGCAACAAAGCAATTCGCAGAGAATCTCAGCCTCTAGTTCAGAATTGTGGGCGCTTTTGAACATTTCTAGCGCCTGTTCCAGATTACTCGTCGCACGCCGGAACTCACCTCGAACAACATCGATCCGACCTAAGAGGCTATGCACTTGGGCGGATCTTTCACAACACTGCCAAATCTCTAAAGCGCTTTCAGCTACCCTGCGGCAGTCTTCGAGCCTTCCAGAAGCATAGAGAAGTTCCAGGTATTCCCAGGTAGTTCGCCAATCTGATAGGGATACCACCCCTAAGTCGACTGCTTTGTCGAGAAGATTTGATGCGTGGCGATAAAGCCTGCCAGCCCTTAGATAGGAAAGGGCTGGCCAGATGTACTGATTGGTTCTTTCACTGGACCTTCCTCCAAGAAAGTGCCTCGTAAGAGTTTCTGTCAGAAAGGGTTCCGGCGCTTTCAGGTAATCGCTTTCAAGACAAGTGGCTATCCTGAGGTGGTGAGTCTTGCGAATCTCATCCGAAAGGCGCTCTCGAATGGCTTGAGACAGCCATGCGTGCTTTAGCTCTGTGACAGGATCCGCGAGGGTACCCTCTATGGTGACAAAATCAAGGTTCTCCAGGCGCTCAATGAGAGTGATGATGTCGCTGATTGGAATCTCCAGGATGCGTGCCAGAACTCCGACCGATATTGCTCGATTGAGTACAGATAGACATTCAAGAAGTTCCTGTTCGTCAGAGTCCAAGCGGTCAAATCTCGTGTTCAGATTCTCCGCGACGGTCTCTGGTACCCTACCCGCCGTATCGTCAGGTTCCCAGGTCCAGGCGCTCCTTTGATACGTTAATTCACCGCTTTGCTGGAGATTGCGCAGGAACTCGTATACAAAGAAAGGGACACCCCGGCAGGTTCGTGATAACTCGTTGAGGAATTTCCCAGAGTTGATCGGTCCAATCAGGTTTCTCGTCAGTTGAAGCTCGTCATCTCGTGTCAACGGTCCAAGAGGAATCTCTGTTAGCTGGGCTGCCTCCCTCAACTCGATCGACAATTCTTCCCAGTAACCCTGGCGCTCGTCCGTTCGCAGGTCAGCCAGGATCAGAAGACGGCACCCTGTGAGGTCCCCCAGCCTTCGATATGCTTCGAGAGACCCTTCATCCATCCACTGCAGGTCAGTGGCTCGAATCAGCAGAGGACCAGACTCTGAAATCGACTCGACAAGATCGACGAGCCGTTTGATCACAGTCCTGACTTCCGGTTCCCCCTCTTCTGTGATCCCACCAAAAGGCTCCTCGTCAGCGTGAGCTTCCAGTGAGAGCTTTCCGATAAGAGCCCGAAAAGGGTCACAGGCATTCATGTTTGGATGATGGTGGAGTGAGAATGTTCGGTAACCTGCTATTTTTGCCGCATTTTCGAATGACTGGGTGAGAGCTGTTTTCCCGATTCCGCTCGGGCCGCTAACGACGACAAAGCGCACGCTTGGGCTCTCTTCCGGCTGGTATAGGAGGTCTCTAAAATGGCGAGTTTCCTTTTCCCTGCCGACGAGGTGTGAAGTGAGCGGCGCGATGAGTACCACTTCTTTTGTCGTTTCCTCTGTCAAGTGAGCGAGAACGTCGGCAGATGTGGGACGCGCTGCACGGCTTTTTTGAGTCATAGACCTGATCAGTCTGTCAAGACGACCTGGTATCGAGCTGTTTAGTTTTTGGGGCCTGAGAGGTTCGGCAACCATCTGTTTCTGAGCCAGAATCCCCGGATCTGACTCAGAGAATGGTGGCATTCCGGTGAAGAGAAGGTAGAGGTTCATGCCCAGTGAGTAGACGTCTGCTTCCCGACAGGCTTCACGATGCAGTAAGTACTCGGGAGCCCAATAACGGACCCGCTGGTCTCCCTGGGTACATTCACGAAAACGTTGGGCTGCTAACAAAAGATTAACTTTGACCCGATTGCTGGAGTTCCAGAAGAGCTTCGATGGATCAAGGTATCCGACCACGAAGTCGCGCTCGTGAAGAAACACTAACAGCTGGACCAAGTCGAAGGCGATGCCCATCTGAACGCGTGAGGTGACCGCGGGTAGTTCAGTCGAGAAGGGTTTACCTTCGATGAATTCAGAGATAATGCCAAGGCGGTTGCCCCGGGTGGCCAGATCGCTTACCGCAGGCAGCAGTGGATGTCTCATCGAATGGCGCCGTTCAAAGGCTTTACCTAGCTTGGCCTGTTCTTCGAGTGGTATTTCTCCGACCCGCGGGACATTCAGCAGAGTCAGCACTTTCTTGCTGTTGGATTCCCACCGATCAGTAACGGCGTAGACTGCTGTCCGGCGGCTGTGTTCCAGAGGGTGAGAGACTTGATATCGAAATTCCACGGTTAAGAGCTCCTCGTGATCGGTAGTTTGCGGAGCCCATTCTACGACAAGCGACTCTCCAAAACCCGATTTCAGTCCGGAAAATGAACGTTTCAGCGTGGAATTGTGCCCTATCTTCTTTAGCGTTAACTAATTCCCCGAATCTTTTTGCTTGAAATGTTTGGGAATTTGCGCTATTTTTGTGATTGTAATCACAACCTGATGCCTGATTTGTGCAGGCTCAGGTGCGGAGGTCGTCATGCAGAAGCTGTACTCGGGGGCGAGGAACGCCCGTGTATTAAGCGTCTTTTTGTCGGGGGTGTTGTGTCTCGGAGCGGTATGTTTCGCGGCATCTGAGCGCTCTCAATCAAGAATTTCTCCGATTCTGGAGGATGAGGTTTCCTTTCTCTCCAGCAATCCTGCGTACGATTACGCGATTCCCGTCATTGTGAAGTTGAGGGCGGATAGTTTTCGTGCGGCAGTGCGGGTCCGATCGGAACGCAACAAGCTGCTTCCAGTCGTGTCAAGCTACGCCACGGAATTGACCGGTCGGGAGATTGCGGGTCTGTTAGATTCAGAGTCGGTCGAATACGTGACTCTCGACGCAGCGGTTTATCCGGCTCACGACTCTAATGGCGTTGGGCCGAAGATCGAACTGTCCAACAGCCTGGCCACGATCGGTGTCGACCGGGTCCGTGAAGACGGCTACCGTGGAAAGGGAGTTGTAGTTGCTCTCTTCGATACCGGTATCGGAGATCACCCTGATCTCAATGATAGCCGTGTGGTGGCTGCTCTGGATTTCACAGGTAACGAGGTGATTCAGGTCAAGCGTAACCGTGACGGTCATGGACACGGGACAGCGATGGCTGGGTTGATCGGTGGAACCGGGAAAGCTTCAAAGGGTTTCTATTCTGGCGTCGCGCCTCACGTAAGGTTTGTGGACCTTAAGGTGATGGGTGACGACGGAATCGGAGCCATGAGCGATCTGATTCTCGCCATCGATTGGGTGATCAACAATGGGGAAGGTTTGGGTGTCCGATTGGCCAACATGTCGTTGGGCAGACCTCCTTTGGAATCACATATAGACGATGTGTTGTGCCAGGCAGTTGCTCGACTGGTTGAGAACGGTGTTTTCACTTTTGTTTCAGCCGGCAACTTTGGTAAAACCGATACCTATCCGAAGATTTGGGGCGGTATCTCAAGCCCCGGTAACAGCCCGTACGCTCTGACGGTTGCTGCTGTTAACACACTTGGGACGAAAACACATTCTGATGACATTGCTACGACGTATGCTTCGAGGGGACCAACCTACCCGGATGGTATTTTCAAGCCTGATCTCAGTGCCCCCGGGAACCGGATTCCGGTGCCGGTGGCTGCAGGCAGTTGGCTGGACCGGGAGTTTGGTGAATTCAGAGTAGAAGACGCAGCCGATTACGCCTATTTGAGTGGGTCAAGTGTGGCTACCGCCATCGCTACAGGTACCGCTGCGCTAATGTACGAAGCGAACCCCGATCTAAGCATCAATCTTTCACGTCTGGTCCTGCTGCTCACCGCGATCAAATTGAGCGAACCGAACATGTTAGAGCAGGGGAACGGGCTTGTTAATGCAAGAACGGCGGTCTCACTGGTCTCCAAGCTGGACATGGAAGCTCGTCAATTGGACGAACCGGTACCGCCCTGTTGGGAGTTGGACGGCGAACTAGCGTGCGCAGGCGG
>JAUVSF010000162.1 GCA_030597245.1 Acidobacteriota bacterium | reverse complement strand
TGAGGGAGAAAAGTATCGAGGATAGATTTGCGATTACGAGCACGAAAGAACATACCCAGACCCAAGACCCAAGACCCTGACACCTGAAATCTGAGAAGTGCGCAGTGAAAAGTGCCAAGTGAGAAGTGCGAAGTGAGAAGTGAGAAGTGGGAAGTGAAAAGTGAGAAGTTCGATGTGCGATGTGCGAAGTTCGAACTCAAGCCCCAAGACCCAGTACTCCAGTACTCCAAGACCCCAAGACCCAAGACCCAAGACCATTCCTACGAATCCTTCGGGGCGTAGTATCCTTTTCTGGCACGAACCCTGAGTTCTTTTCCCTCGGCAGGCTTCACTTTTACGTCGATCCTCCGCCAGGCCCCATCCCGGTTACGGTTGGCAGAGATGTAAGATAGCCGGTACTGGTTTTTCAGTTCCCGGGCAATGCTCTCGAAAATCCCATTTAGTTCGTCGATGTCATCGGGGAAGAAGGCTTTCGCACCTGTGACCTCAGCGATATCACTGATCACATTCTGAACCTTCTCCTTCTTGGATTTAAACACTCCGAAGAAACCCCGGGATTTCTTCAATTGTTTGTCGAGAAAGGCGACGATGAAGATCTGAGTATCCGCCTCCTGAACCTTCTCCATCAGCTCTTCATTCGTGTAGTAGCTGTCCTTGTCCTCTCCGTCCGTGAATACGACGAGTACCTTCTTCGGCTCATTCCCATCCTGCGCTTTGTCAACTGCCAGATAGATGGCATCGTAAAGGGCCGTCCCTCCCTTCACAACTACATTGGAAATGGCATCCCGAATGTCATCGACTTCCTGGGTGAAATCCTCTTCAAGCTCAACCTCGTCATCGAACCTGACAAAAAAGAGCTCATTTTCAGGATTGTTCTGGTCGAGGAAAAGGTCGATCGCCTCCTCGACCATTCCCATCTTGTTCCGCATGCTTCCGCTGCTGTCGAGGACGATTCCGATGGACGACGGGACATCGGTCTGCGCGAATCCGGTCAACTCCTGTTCGAGTTTGTCCTCAAAGAGAACGAACTTTTCTTTTTTCAGGCCTGATACCAGTTGATCATCATCCCCGTATACCGAGGCGTACACGACTATCTGATCCACTTCTGCCCGATACCGCGGAGTCCCTTGGCTCCAGGACTGTTGCCCCTGAACCAGGATTAGGACCAGGACCCATAGTGAGGTAGTCAGCGTAAGAACGGCTCTCGATTTTATGCGCTTCATGATCACTGAAACGACGGATAGCGAACTCATTTGGTGGGTGCAAAGTAGCCTTCGCGTGCCCTCACATTCAACTTGGGAAGGCCCTCCGGAGGCTCCAGCCTGATCTTCAGTTTCCGCCATTTTCCTTTGAAATCTTGGTTAAGGGGTATGTAACCCAAGACGTACTGTTTCCGCAACTCCGTGTGTATCAGGTCTACAAAGTAATCAAGCTGCTTGAAGTTGTGAGGGCAAAAGGCTCGACCGCCCGTCAGTCTGACGATCTCCGTTATTATCCCACGGCCGTAACCGAGTTCACCTCTCTCACCTATCACGTAAATCTGGGTGTCCGACTCTTTGACAAAATCCTTTACTTCCCGGAATGTGTAACGGCTCGTATTGTCTTCGCCATCCGTTATGACGATCAGCGCCTTCTTATCGTTCCTTGCATCTTTCATCTTCTCCAAGCCGAGGTAGACAGCGTCATAAAGAGCCGTCCGTCCTTTCGGATTGGTGAAAGTGATTAGATTCTGAATCGTATCGCTGTGGGATGTGAAATCCTGCAGGAGCTTGCTTCGTTCATTGAAACCGACGAGAAAGAACTCGTCTGCCGGATTCCCCTGATTAAAGAAACGGGCAACCGAGGTTCTGGCGCTGAGAATGTTGTCGCCCATCGAGCCACTGGTATCCAGAATGATCCCAACACTGACTGGCGACTTATCGTTAGAGAAGTGGATTATCTCTTGTTCGACCTTGTTCTCAAAAACGCGAAAATGGCTCTTGTCCAGACCTATGACGTAGCGATTCAACGGGTCCGTGACGGTGACACGCACCAATACCGTAGGAACGTCAATCGTAAATCGAGGCGGGCCTTCCCCTTTCTGCCCCGTCGTCGTTCCGAAAACCGTCAGCAGAAGGAAGGCGGGAATCAGGAGCCTTTCCATACTTAATAATATACTACCGAATCGGCTTGGAAGTTGAAAACAGGTTGGATTGGTTTTCGTCGGCGGTCAGACAATTCAGCTGGAGGTCCTGGGTCTTGGGGCCCTGGGGAAGTGCGAACGACGAACGTCGAATGACGAACGGCCGGAGGGGTCTCGGGTCTTGGCGGAGGATAACCTTCCAGGTTGTCTCTTGAAAGAAGAGGTCTTGGGGTCTTGTAAAGATTGTCCGGCCGTTCGTATTGCTGTTGTCAAATCAGGAATGGATGAGGCTTCGGACTCCGAAGCATTTCTCGCCACCTCTGCAATCTTTGGAGCTTGGCCTGAAACAGAGGGATTTCACATAAAGTTCGCAAAGGAGCTGATGAGATCTGTTTCGCACGGGACGGTTTTCGAGCACGAGCTAAGATACCAGGTCACCAGTCCAAGCCCCAAGCCCCAAGACTCAAGACTCAAGACTCACCGATTACCGATCATCCACTTCTTCGTAGTAGGTAGGAGGTACCAGGATCTGACGGGCTTTGCTCCCGTCAGGAGGTCCGACTATTCCTTCATGCTCCAGGATGTCGAGTAGTCTGGCGGCGCGCCCATACCCAATTCTAAATCGTCTTTGCAGCAGAGAGGTGGAGGCCTTACGAGCCTCGACAACAAACCGTGAGGCTTCGTCGTAAAGGATGTCATCCATGTCCGAGGCAGCCACCAGAGAACTTCCTTCCTCATCCTCGAGGCCCATCAGTATTTCTTTCTGTAACTCCGGCTTTGACTGCTCTTTCAGAAAACCGACAATCTTCGAGATTTCCTTTTCGCTTATGAAGCCGCCGTGAATACGAACCAGGCGGGACGTTTCCGGGGAAAGGAAAAGCATGTCTCCCAACCCCAACAACTGTTCGGCCCCGTTTGAATCCAGAATCGTCCGGCTGTCAACCTTCGAAGACACACGGAAAGAGATTCTGGTCGGGAAGTTCGCCTTGATCAGCCCCGTGATGACGTCTACAGAGGGCCTCTGAGTGGCCAGGATCAGGTGGATACCAACGGCGCGTGCCATCTGAGCCAACCGTGTGACGGCCATCTCAACTTCCTTCCCGGCCGTCATCATCAAGTCCGCTAGTTCATCGACAATGATGACGATGTGGGGGAGGGTTTCCAGATCATCATCCGCCTCGAGTTCATTCACCAGTAGATTGAACTGAGATATGTTGCGAACTCCATGTTCGGCGAGCAAGCGGTAGCGCTCTTCCATTGTGCGAACCGCCCAATTAAGGGCATTCGCGGCTTTCTTGGGATCTGTGACTATGGGCGTGAGGAGGTGGGGAATATTTTCATATAGTCCAAGCTCGAGCCTTTTGGGGTCCACCATGATGAAACGGACGTCCTTCGGGCCGGACTTGTAGAGGATTGAGCAAACCATACAGTTCACGCCGACACTTTTCCCCGTCCCCGTAGATCCGGCGATCAGGAGGTGAGGCATCTTGGCCAGGTCGGCAACAAAAGCTCTGCCGTCGATGAGCTGTCCAATACCCAGAGTCAGCTTTGAAGAGGATTGTTGAAACTCAGCCGAGGCAAGAGTCTCGCGAAGAAAAATCGTACGCCTTCCCTGATTCGGCACTTCGATGCCCACTGTGTTCTTGCCCGGTACGCGGGCGATTCGAATCGATTCAGCTTTCAGAGCCAGACACAGGTCATCCGTCAAGTTTGTGATTCTACTGTATTTAATGCCAGGGTCTGGTTTGAACTCAAAGGTTGTAACAACCGGGCCGGGGTGAATCTGCAGAACTCGCCCACGAACATCGAACTCCGCGCATTTCATCGACAGTTTCTCGGCTCTTTCCCTGAGCTCATCCTCGTCGATAAAACCTTCAGCTGCCGGTTCCTGGAGGAAATCAAGGGGGGGCGGTCTATAAGGTTCTTCGGGAATCGGCAACACGATTGGCTCATCCGCGTGTGCTCCGGCAGGAGGCTCACCGGAAAGCGAGGCTCCCGCAACCGGGATAATCTCCGGAGTCCTGGAAGCGGCATGTTCCTGGCGACCCTGCTGAATCACGGCTGCACGGCCTCGCCTGGGTAACGGCTGGTTTACCAGATCCGACTGGCTGCTTCGAAAGCGCTCCAGCTCTTTTCGATCATCGCGGTGTTTCCGCCACGTCCGATAGTCGGAAGCCCAACCACCGAAGAGGTTCCAGTTTCGTTTCGACAGCCAGTCAAGCGTGGAATCGAGAGAAAATCGTGTTGTGATAATCAGGGAGACCACGAAGGCGGTCGTTACTACAAGAAAGGATCCCGTCAGATTCAGATGACTCCTCAGTTGTTCAGAGAGCATGTAGCCCAACAACCCTCCCGAAGTGAAGTTAGTGGAGAACGGGATATTCAGCCCTGACAAGCTGAACCCGGCTGATACTGAAAGCAGCGTACACAAGAAACCGAAAGCCTTCAGGTAAGGATAGTCAATCTTTCGGTGGCGTATCATTTTGTAACCGAGAAACAGCAATGGTATCGGTAGAAGAAGCGCAGCCAGCCCGAAAATCTGAAACAGAAAATCCGCAAGCCATGCCCCTGCCTGTCCGATGAAATTCTCATAGGCCTTCTCAGGCGAAGAGACATTCAAGGAAGGATCCAGGGGATGGTAGCTAATCAAAGACAAGAAGAGAAAGAAGGTAAGGGCTATGAGAAGAAACCCCACCATCTCGTTGATTCGGTTCTTGGGGTAAACAGACATTCTACTTCCGCACTTCCTGTTTCAGTCGCCGGGAGTCTTTCGACACCTCAGCACCTCAGCTGACAACGACCGCCAGCCTGATCGCAAGAATACCAAAGCCATAGGACAACCCACCGGCTTTGACCCTACTCCAGCCAAGGCTTGAAATACCTTAAGCAGAATCCTAGATAGCCTGTCTTAAAGTATAGCAGATAAGCGGTAATTGGGCTTGGGTCTTGGGTCTTGAGTCCTGGGTCTTGGGGTCCTGGGTCCTGGGTCTTGGGTCTTGGGTCTTGGGTCTTGTAAAGATTGTCCTGTCTTTCGTAAGTGGGCTGTCAAATCAACAACGGTGTTTCCTTGGTGCTCTTGGTGTCCTGGTGGTTTGAATTTTCGGGTTTTGCTCAAAGAGAGGACGACTCAGCTCCGGCGGTTTGTCGTTCGCAGTTCGTCGTTCGTACTTCGACCAGCCCCACGACACAGGACTCAAGCCTCAGGACCCCCAATTCAAATCTCGATGGTTAGAGAGAGTACGAGGGGGCGTTTGGCAGTCAATTTCCGGAAGAGTTTGCGAAGGCCTTTTCGCAAGATCTCATCGAATAGTTCGCTGTCCTGTTTTTCCTCGAGTGAGGTCTCTTCCACGATCTCGATGATTCTCTTCTGAGCTGCGGCGACGAGTTCTTCCGATTCTTCCAGCAATACGAACCCACGGGACACCAACTCCGGTTCGCCGATCAGATCCCCGCTCAGCCGGTCGAGCCTCAGGATTACCATGACGAATCCATCCTCGGAAAGAAAACGTCTCTCCTTCAAAACCACTTCATGGACATCTTCCAGAATGCCGTCGTCGATATACCTTCGAGCCACCGCGATCTTGTCCGTCACGGTAGCGCTGCCGGGCTCAAAACGTAAAACGTCACCGTTTTCAATGAGCCTGATGTTTTCGAAAGGTATCCCCTGATCACGGGCTATCCAGGTGTGACTCTTTAGCTGGCTGTACTCTCCATGAATCGGAATGAAGAACTGCGGCTTGGTCAGATTGATCATCAGTTTGAGGTCATCCTGATAACCGTGGCCGGACACGTGGACCCGCGAGTGCTTGACGTCGTAAACACGAGCACCCCTTCTGAAGAAGTGATTCACCATCCTGGAAATGGCTTTCTCGTTCCCGGGGATGATTCGAGTGGACAGGATGACCGAATCATCGAGCTGAACCTCCAGGTTCTTGAACTGCCCAACCGCCAGTCGCGTCAACGCGGACATCGGTTCTCCCTGGCTACCTGCAGCAAGCACCAGCAGATTCCGAGCAGGCAGATCCCTGGCTTCGCCCGCTCCAATCAGCAGGTGCTCCGGAGCATGAAGGTAGCCCAATTTGGCAGCGATTCTGATGTTCCTGACGATACTTCTCCCGACCGGGAAGACGAGTCGGTCGCATTCCTGCGCCAAGTCCATGAGAATCTGGATCCTATGGACGGAGGTCGAGAAGGTCGAAGCAATAATTTTCCCTGAGGCACCCAGAAACAAGTTTCTAAGAGGCTGACGGACCATCCATTCAGAAGGTGCCAGACCCGACACGTGGCTGTTGGTGCTATCCGAAAATAGAGCCAGAACGCCATCTTCACCATAAGCGGCAAGCCGGTGGAGATCTGACACCTTCCCGTCAATCGGAGTCTGGTCAAACTTAAAGTCGCCCGTCCAGATCAGGCGGCCCAGAGCCGTTGAAATGGCAAGGCAGAAGCTCTCAGGATATGAGTGAGTGATGTGTAACGGCTCTACGGTGAAAGAGCCAAACTCGACCTGACGACGAGGCTCCAGTTCATGCAACTCCACCTTTCCGGCAAGGCCCCGTTCCTTCAGTCGTTCGCTGACCAGGCCAAGAGTCAACCTGCTTCCATAAATAGGCACATCCAAATCTTCAGCGATGAATGAAACCGCACCGATGTGGTCTTCGTGGCCGTGAGTCAGCACAACTCCGCGAATTCGATCTCGGACTTCGCGAAGAAAAGAGGTGTCCGGAACAATCACGCGCACACCTAAGGCATTTCCTCTCTCTTCCTGGGGGAAGGCCATCCCGGCATCCACCAAAAGCACATCCGAGTCGTTTCGGATCATTGTGCAGTTCATACCGAACTCGCCCAACCCCCCCAGAGGAACAACCTCCACGAAATCACTCATGCGGGCAAGCATAGCACGCGAGTCATACACAAATACTGTTCAAGGTGGACATCTTCAGCACGGGCCTTCCTCGAGATTCCGCACTGGTCAAAAGCAGCGAGAAGGGCATCTCTGTCGGCAATGGTTCGAGTCAGGTTGTTCCAAAGCATTTTGCGTCGATGACGAAACCCGCTGCTGATTATCTTGAGGAAGAGTTCGTAATTGACGTCCGGAAAGGCCGAAGTGCGGGGAGTGAGCTGAAAAACGTGTGAATCGACCTTGGGCATGGGCCTGAAGGCGCCCGGCGGCACGTCGAAACCTTCTTGGCGATCGAAGTGAAAATCGACAATGAGACTCAGGAATCCGTAATCCTTGGAACCGGGGCCCGCAAGAACCCGTTCTGCCACTTCCTTCTGAGTCATAAAGGTGTAGCTTTGAAACCGATACTCAATTTCGGTCATCTCTTTGATTATGCGGGTGGAAATGTTGTACGGAAGGTTCCCGATCACTTTGACCGGGATGCTTAATTTCCGTTCCGCTGCCATGTACTGTGCCGGGAGAAACGGTTTCAGAATCTCGGACCAGTCCTGGTTGAGGACGTCTGCTTTGATGAGTTCGAGCCGACTCTCCTCTGCAAACGTGGTTTGAAGAAAGTCAACCATTTCTGGGTCGATTTCGATGCCCAGCACTTTGTTCGCTCGTTCGAGCAACAGCTGGGTTAACTTCCCAGTACCGGGTCCGATTTCAACAACGAAGTCGTTGGAGTTGACAGCGGCAAAATGTACAATCCGCTTGCAATAGGCAGGTTCGGTTAGAAAGTGTTGGCCAAGTGGTTTCTTGGGTCGGATCGTATTAACCAAGGTGAAGCGTTATGCTACCATAACCGGTGAATCGTAAGAGATTTAGCGGGATTAGTCGGAGGCTGTAATGAGTGAACACGTGAAAGAAGTGACAGACCAGAGTTTCGATGAGGAAGTCCTGCAGTCACAGCAACCTGTTCTGGTGGATTTTTGGGCTGCCTGGTGCGCCCCGTGCCGAATGCTGGCGCCAACCATGGACCAGGTTGCCGCTGAGTATGCGGGTAAAGCAAAGATTGTGAAGTTGAACGTTGATGACAATGTCGAGACTTCAGGCCGTTACAACATAAGGGGTATCCCTACGCTGCTTCTGTTCAAGGACGGCGAATTGAAGGAGCAGATCGTTGGAGCCACCTCGAAAGACCACATTTCGAGGCTGATTGATGCTCAACTGTAAGTAAGCCAACAAGATGAGGCGTTAACCTTAAGAGCAAAAGAAGGTGGGCAGGACAGTTTGCTTCCCTCTTTTGCTCTTTTTTTTGCCTGGGGGCAAACTCGCCGGTAAGGGGATGGGGCGAAATCATCATGCCAAACGTAGTCATCGTCGGTACGCAATGGGGAGATGAAGGAAAAGGGAAGATCGTTGACCTTTTCACGGAGAAGTTTGACGTAATTGCTCGAGCGCAGGGGGGACACAATGCCGGACATACCGTAATGATCGACGGTGTCCAGTACATTCTCCACCTCATTCCTTCGGGAATCCTGCATCGGGAGAAGTCCTGCGTCGTCGGAAACGGGGTGATCATTGATCCTTTTGCATTGCTCGAAGAACTGCAAATGCTCGACGATTTTGGCCTGGCTGGAAGACTGCATATCAGCAATCGTTGCCACTTGATTATGCCCTATCACAGGGCGGTGGAAAGTGCCGAAGAAGAACGGCTTGGTGAGAAGAAGATCGGAACCACCAGCCGCGGCATCGGACCCTGTTACGAAGATAAGATCGGTCGTCGAGGGATTCGCATTGCGGATTTACAGACCCCTGATATTTTCAGAGAGAAAGTCGCTGCCAACGTTGAGTTCAAGAACCAGATACTCGCCGGCGTGTATGGTGCTGGAACTCTTGATGCAGAAGAGATCTACGACTCGTACATGGCGGTCGTGAGTGGGATTCTGCCTTTTGTTACCGATACGGCCGAGTACCTGAACTCGGCCATCAGTGACGGGAAGAGCGTCCTCTTTGAAGGTGCCCAGGGCACCCTGCTTGACGTTGACCATGGTACTTACCCGTTCGTCACCTCTTCTAATGCCACTTCGGGAGGGGCTTGTACCGGCACGGGTGT
>JAUVSF010000364.1 GCA_030597245.1 Acidobacteriota bacterium | reverse complement strand
CCGCCGTTCCCATCGGCGTAAGCCTTGTCCTAAGCTTTGTCGATCCCCACCACGAAGCTTCCGACGAAGTTTACGATTAAGCTTGCGACAAAGGGAGTAAGTCAACCACTCGTTCCCCATCGGCGTAAGCCTTGTCCTGAGCTTTGTCGTTCCCTACCACCAAGCTCCCGACGAAGTTTACGATTAAGCTTGCGACAAAAGGAGTAGGACCAGCACATAGGAGCTCAGGAGTCTCACTGGCTTTTGTGAGAGGTGAATTCGAGGTAGATACCCAACTCAAAATGATCATGATCATTTGAAGTGATCAATGGATTTATCCAGTTACTGTATCTCTCCCCCGGTATTCAGTCCAACTCTGTGTCCAGCGCTACCAGGGAGAATACAAAGTAAAAGACTTCTCATGCTGGAAGCAGTTCCTCTGCATGGCCGGGTGCCCTGCTAACAGGGAAGATTCGATGGCAGGGCTCTCCTCGACTCCTACTGGCTTTTGGTGCTCTTGGTGGTAAGTCCATGATTCTCCCTGTTCAAGCTCCCGCCATATCGGCTTAAGCAACAGGCCCCCGCGACCTCGAGCCCCCGAGACCTTATAATTCCAACCATGAGGAACTTGACTGCTACCAACATCCTGCACGTTTTCGTAGGGACGCTGCTTGTGTTCTCCCTGGTGACTTCCGGTGTGCCGGCGGAAGTCGGGAGGGGGGTTCTGGCCTTACCCAATGAAGAAGGGACTGTGACTGTCTCCTGGCGCCTTCTGGCGTCAGACCCTGCCGACGTCGCTTTCCACGTATACCGGCGTGATCTCTATCGCGGTCCGGAATATGAATGTTTAACCTCAACCCCTGTCGCGAAAACGACCCGATACGTGGACGCCTCGGTCAAGAATGGAAACAGCTATCGCTATAAGATCCATGCCGTGACTGGCGGCCGGGAAGTTCCTTCGATCGATTCATCCTATGTAACTTCAACAGACTGGCATCGACCCTATGTCTCAATTGCGTTTGAAGGTGACTATGAAGCCCGTACCGTTGCCATTGCCGACCTGGACGGCGATAGCGTCCTCGACTTTGTGATCAAACAGCCCAACTTCAACACGGATCCCTATCACCGAAAACGCTACTGGAAACGGAGCTCCGAACCTTACCAACTGGAAGCTTACAGTGGGGCCACTGGTAAGCTCAAGTGGCGCTACGACATGGGCTGGTCCATTGAGACCGGTACCTGGTACTCACCCTACGTGGCGTACGACATCGACGAGGACGGATTCGGGGAGGTCTACGCCAAGGCCGGCGAAGGCGATCCCAGGGCCATTGATGGGCGAGTCCTGGAGGGATCTGAGTACCTGGCCAAGATTGACGGGCGTACGGGGAAAGTCATAGCCAAAACAAATTGGCATTCCCGGAAAGGGTGGGACAGCTACAACCGTTCCATGCGCAATATGCTCGCCGTGGCCTACCTTGACGGCAAGCACCCTGCCCTCATCATGCAAAGAGGAACCTATGACTTAATCAAGACCTCGGCGCTGGATCGGAACCTCGAGGCCATCTGGACGCGAGAAGCTGAGAACCCCCACGCACTGCCCGGTCCAGGCACTCACGGGTTAATCACTGCGGATGTAGACAATGACGGCCGCGATGAACTGGTGCTCGGCTCAACCGTCCTTGATGATAACGGCGAAGTGCTGTGGGCAACCGGCCTGGGTCACCCGGACCCTTGTTTTGTAGCCGACATCGACCCCGAAAATCCTGGACTGGAGATCTTCTATGGAATTGAGCCACGTCGATCCAGCAAAGGAGTCACCCTCGTCTCCGCTGATGACGGTCGCATTCTGTGGGCCTACGACGGGGCCACTCGTCACGTTCATTCCAAAGGGATGATCGGAGATATTGATCCCGGACACCCCGGAATTGAGTGTTACGCCGGTGAACAGGACAGCAGTCAGTTCTGGCTGTACGCAGCTGACGGCACGCGCCTTTCGGACCAGAGCCTGGGGACACTGTCGCCGATCGCAGTCTGGTGGGACGATGATCTGTATAAAGAAGTCATCGTCGATGGACGTCTTTTCAATTATCCGGACGAGACCATCATGGAGATCGAGGGAAGAGTTCTCGCGGTCGGGGATGTGTTGGGCGACTGGAGAGAGGAAGTGATTACCAGTTTACCGGGCGAACTGCGAATCTACTCTTCCACCCAACCTTCGGAACAACGTCGCATCTGGCTGATGGAGGACCGTCAATACCACCTGGGAGTCACAGCCGGCTCCATGGGCTACTATCGAGAACCCCAGCTTTCGAAGAACCTGAAGTAGTTGGCCAACTGGGGACCAACAAGGGACAGTCCCTGGTCAATGTCCGATCTGTGTGATCTGTGGGTAACTAATCATCGTCGATCATGTAGGGACGGAAATGCGGAGACGGTGGCTGGAGTCAGTTTTCCCCGACACCCGGTAGACACAGGATTCTTGATCGTGCAGTATTTTCGGGGATCTTCTTTTAACTGTGATTCCTGGAAAATGGGCAAGGCCGTCGAGCCTGGAACCAAGGAGAATGCTGCAGACATGAAAGATCCGGTCATTGTGTCTCCGAATGTGTTAAGGGGATTTGCCGGGAGAATCCTGACTGCGCTGGAATTGCCCCCCTCGAGCGCCGAACTGGTTGCTGAATCTCTGGTCTCAGCTGATTTGCGGGGAGTGGATTCTCATGGGATACATCTACTCCCACACTATGTGACCCAATTGGAGAAAGGTAACCTCGACCCGACAGCTGAGGGCCACGTGATCTCTGAGTCGGGCGGATGCCTGCTTTACGACGGTGAGAACGGAATTGGACAGGTTATCTCGAAGACTTGTTGTAGGCACGCTGTGCGCCTGGCGAAGCAGCACGGCGTCGGCATAGCCATTGCCCGTCGGTCCAACCATTTCGGTGCAGCCGCGTTCTGGGCACAGCAAATGTCTGCGCACGGCATGATTGGAGTCGTGTTCTCGAACGCTTCACCTGCCGTTCCTCCGTGGCAGGGCCGGGAAGGGAGGTTCGGAACGAATCCGTTCTGTGTATCGGTTCCGAGTTCCGGAGAAGGGGGTTGGTTACTGGATATGGCCACAACCAGAGTGGCCATGAACAAGATTGTCAAAGCCGCTCACCAGCAGGACGACATTCCCGCCGGTTGGGCTATGGATTCGGATGGCGTGCCCACGACCGATATTGACGAGGCCCTGAGCGGATTGTTGATGCCGCTTGGCGAGTACAAGGGAAGTGGTCTTGCGATGATGATCGAGATCCTGTGCGCAGTGTTGAGCGGCGGTGTGATGAGCACCGAAGTGGGCGGTCTTCATATCCTGGAACGTCCAATGAATATAAGCCAGTTCTTTCAGGCAATTGATGTCACTCGATTTCTTCCCCTTCCGCAGTTCCAGCAGCGGATGGAACACCTTGTGAAAACGGTCAAGTCGGCTCGGACTGCCGAAGGGTACGCCGAGGTTTTTGTCGCCGGCGAACCGGAATGGAACTCCGAGGCGCGTCTGCACCGTGAGGGGATTCCGGTTGCCGCAGGCATATGGAAACGCCTGGTCGAGATCGCACGTACCTACGAGGTGCATGTACCGTAGTGCCTGTTGTTCAAGGCGCAATAGACGAAGAATGAAAACCACCAAATACACGAAGAATCAGGGGATTGCCTTTGGAGTGCGGAAGCCCCCAGCTTCCGCTTTTGCCGCCGCACACCTAGCCCTCAACGCCGAGCCTACTGGCTATTGACCCAACAGCTGGAATGCAAGGGTGTAGACTGCAAACCCAAGCATCAGGGTTGATGCTGTCCAGAGAAGAACGTCGATCAAAAGCCCTGGTCGAATGCTGTGCTCGGTGTGTTTGTAGCGAAGATACACGGTCGAGAAGCCGAGGACCGGCAACATGCATGCCTGCGCTATCCCACCAATGAGAACCATGAGTACCGGCATGCCCAACATCAGGTACCAGAATGTGTAAAGGGAGATCAGGCCTACCACGATGCGACGCCGCCAGAACAGACGGTCCGAGTCGTCTGCCGGGCGGATGAGACGCAAGAGTGTCAGGAAGTCCACCAACACCCGAGACGTCGAAGCTGTGGCGGAAAAAGTCGTCGAGAAAAGCACGATGAAAGCTCCCAGAAGAAAAAGATAGAAAGCCCAACGCCCGAGCGTGGTGGTGTAGATACTCGAGAGAGTGCGTACCATGTCGTAGCCGGCCGGAATCTTCTGTTCTCCATAAAGGACACCGGCACCGAGGACATAGAAAGCGACGGTTGCCAGCGTGTAGATCACCATCGCCACGGCCGTGTCGATCTGCATCACGCGAATCCATCCTCTTGCCCTCTTCACCCATGCCCTTGAACGATCGCTTGGGCCGACAAAACGCGCATACCCTTTTTCCAAACACCAGTAGGGGTAATATACGAGCTCCGTAGCCCCGACCCCCGTGATTCCGAAGGCGGCAAAAGCTACCGCCAGCCCTCCTGCGGGAAGGTCAAACTTGAAACCTTCAACCACATTCTCCAGCGTCGCCGCATGGGGTGTCCAGAAAAGGGCTACCGCACATACGACGGTAATAAAGGTGAAGCTCGAGACGAGAAAAGTGCATGTCCTTTCTATGTAGCGATAGTGTCCCCGAAGCAGAACTGCAACCGCCAGTACTGCAATAATGAAGACCCATGCCTCGGTCCGAATCGGAGGCAAAGCCAGATTACAGACCTGCGCTATGCCGCCGATGATTCCTCCCTGCTGGAAAGTTACGCCACCCAACATGAGGACCCAGCACCAGACAACCCAGGAGACACGAAGGCGTGGGCCTGGGATTCTGTCCAGTGCTTGAAACGTGGTCTCGTTCGAAGATATGCAATAACGGCCCAGTTCTTCCTGGACTATGACTTTGATCACGCAGCTCAACAGAATGAGCCACAAAGCAGCAAAGCCAACCCGTGCACCCAGAGTCGTGGTTGCTATCAGCTCGCCTGAGCCAACGATCGAACCCGAGACAATTAGCCCAGGCCCTAATCGCCGCAGTGTGTGCAAGAGCCCCTTTGGTGGCGTCAGTGTGTCATCACGCATACCGATCGTGTTCTCCTCTGTTCAAAGAGAGTTATGCGAACGAACTTCCCCAAAACCTGGTCTGCAGCACCTGCGAAAATACTCTAGCTTTGAACGAATGCCGAATAACGAGGGAAGGTAGCTACCGGGTCACTACGAACTGGGCCACAACCATCCAAAGATGCCGGCCGTCACCGTCGCGTAAATGAACCCAGCGAAGACCGACTTGAGGGTGGCGCTCCAGTTACGTTTGTACCAGATTGAATTCTGTATGAGTGCCAACGAATAGGCACCGAAAGCCACGGTTCCCACAAAACGAAAAACCGCCAGGTAGTTAGCTT
>JAUVSF010000072.1 GCA_030597245.1 Acidobacteriota bacterium | reverse complement strand
TGTGCGTTTCTGTTGACAACGGGGTGAATTCGACCTGGCACCTCCCCCTTACAACCGTTTTTCAACAACTTACAGCCATTTCCTGGGGTAAACTTCTTTGCTCACCTCTGGTAAGCCGCTCTGCGACAGCGTTTCCCCACAGCGCGATTGCCTCTCTTGGTGTCTTGGCGGTGAATCTTCAGATTGCCCCGGTTAGGGCGAGTATTCCACCAGGATATCTCGAAGAAGAACCGAATCGATGTTGCATCCCGTCAGTGCCAGCACCACCTTCTTTCCGGAGAGCCGGCTACTGAGCTTGAGCGCGGCCGCCAGAGTCGCAGCTGCCGCCGGTTCGGCGACGTGGTGTGTGGTCCGAAAGATCTGAAAAACAGCAAGTCGAAGCTCCTGCTCACTCACCGTCACGATGTCATCAATCTGGTTCCGAAGAATCGAGAAGGTGAGCTCAAAAGGGACCCGAGTCGCCAACCCGTCCGCGATCGTCTCGGCAGAGTCCGTTTCGACGATGCTGCCTTTTTTCCATGACAGGTAGATTGAGGGTGCCTTTTCAGCTTGAACTCCAATCACCTTTACCGCGGGATTAATCGCCCTAAGCACGGTCAAGGCAGAGGCAGCACCGCTACCGCCCCCCACGGGCACAATCAGGCAATCAAGGTCGGGAAGCGCCTCGATTATCTCGAGAACGTAAGTTCCGACACCATGTATTAGTGGGGGCTCGTTCCCGGAATGCACATACCTCATTCCTTTTTCGGCCTGCACCTCCTCGACTCTCTCCCGGGCTTCGTCGAAGTCTCTCCCGTGAATAAGCAACTCTGCACCAAAGGCCTCCATCGCCAGGTTCTTTTCGGGGCTGTTGCCCTCCGGGATGCCCACCATACATCGAACTCCAAAGATTCGAGAAGCCAGGGCGATCGACTGGCCGTGGTTACCCCGGGTCGCCGTAATCACGCCACGTCTTTTCTCCTCCGCGGTCAAACCGGCGATCAGGTTGATCCCTCCTCTAATCTTGAAGGCACCCGTCGGATTGCACTCTTCGTGCTTGACGTAAGTTTCAAATCCAAGCAGATCATCCAACAACGGATAATGGATCAACGGTGTCGGCTTAAGATAACGAGAAACCACCCGACGGGCTTCATAGACGCCCTGAATTGAAACTTCCATTGGATACCCCCTGAGTAAAACTGCCTAGTGAGTCTGCGAGCTTACGGAAAAGTCTATTCACAGCCTCTTGAAGTTACATCTTCTTCCAGTCGGGCCCACCGCCACCCTCTGGTGGAGTCCAAAGTATGATCTGGTAAGGATCCATGATTTCACAAGTTTTGCAGTGGATACAGTTTGAGGAATTCACCTGGAATCGTGGCTGCTCTCCGTCTCGGGTGATCTCGTAGACGCTTGCCGGACAGAAGTTCTGACAGGGATTTCCAAACTCTTCACTGCATTTATCGATGCAGATCTGGGGATCCCGGATCAGCAGATGCGAGGGTTGGTCTTCTTCGTGAGAGGTGTCGGAGTAATACAGGCTGCTCAACTTGTCAAAGGTGGTAGTGCCGTCAAAATCGACTTCAGGGAGTGTGGATATCGCTAAAGAGGAAGTCCTGCGCATCAAGGTATGCCCCGGGGTTATCGGCATAGGATCGATAAGACCGCGCCCTCCGCTGAGCATCTGCAACGCGGAATGAAACATGCCGGACCAGAACCCTCTTTGGAATGACTGCCTGAAATTCCGGACCTTCCAAAGTTCCCTTCGGGCCAAACTGCTTTTAAACCGAGCTTCATACGCGCTTAGTGTCTGAGCCGAAGAATCACCCTTGACCAGCGCCTCAAACAGCGTCTCTGCGGCCAGCATCCCAGACTCTACCGCCAGGTGGATTCCCTTTAGACGCTGGGAGTTCAGGAATCCCCCAGAATCTCCAACCACCAGCAATCCATCAGCGAATAACCGCGGCATGGCATAAATGCCACCTTCCGGTATGGCTTTAGCTCCATAGGAAACCAGTTCGCCACCTGCAATAAGGTTTCGGATAAAGGGGTGTTGCTTAAAACACTGCAGGAGAAGATGACAATCGGTTCTCGGGTCTTTGTAGTCGAGTCCAACCACCAAGCCCAAATCAATCAAACCATCTTGCATCGTGTAGGCAAACCCGCCACCGAGTTCATTTAACCCCAATGGAAATCCAAGGCTGTGATAAACCACACCCGGTTCCAAATCTCGATCAACACGCCACAGTTCCTTTACGCCAACAGCGTAGATCTGGGGCTGACTTTCTGATGACAACCCAAACTTACAATCTGCCTGACCAAAGAGGGTCCCTTTCGGTCCTTCCCCCAGAACCGTCACCTTAGCCTTCACATCCATACCGGGTTCGTAGTTGACTTTCGGTTCGCCATCTCGGCCGACTCCACTGTCAGTCATTCTCACGCCGATGACAGAATCCCCATCAAACAGAATCTCTTTTGCCGGGAAGCCGGGATAGACGTCTACCTCGTGTTCTTCGCACAGGGTGGCCAACCACTTCACTAACTGGCCAAGGGAGGCCACATAGTATCCATGGTTCTGGAGCGGGGGAGGAGTGAACGGCGCTCGAAAAGCCTTCGTCTCAGTCAGATAGTACAACGCGTCGTTCCGTACCTTGGCTTCGTAGGGCGGTCTGGACTCCAAACCCTTCAGAAGCGCGTCGAACCCTCGCGGGTCAACGACAGCTCCACTCAAGGTATGAGCCCCTATTTCTTTACCTTTTTCGACTACCAGGAGGACAGGGGTGAGGATATCCCCTTCTCTCTCACGGCTCTCGACAGCCTGGTTATGATCCTTTATCAGGCGGGCAAGGTGAAGGGCAGTGCTTAACGACGCCGGGCCGGCACCGACAAAAAGAACATCTACTTCCAGTTGCTCTCGATCAGAGCTCAAATCCAGGTGTCCTTGCTATCACTAAATCCAAGCTTCGAAGCATCAAAGAACCCGCCCGGAGCACGACTCAACAATACCACCCAGAAGGGCATTGCAAGGTTAGCTCCCCCGCCGGCTATCAGGCTCTCTCGAGGTATTTCCCCTCGGCGGTACTGACGCGGACAACGTCGCCTATTTTGATGAAGGGAGGGACTTGAATAACAGCACCGGTTTCAAGGGTCGCCGGCTTCGGAGAATTGCTGGCAGTGGCCCCTTTCAATTCCGGTTCCGTGTCGGCTACCTTCAGTTCGACGGAAGTTGGCGCATTAATACTGATAGCTCGTTCTTCATAGAACTGTACTAGAATCTTCTGGCCCTCTTTGATGAACTTTGTATAGTCGCCAAGTGTCTCTCCATCCAGAGCGGTCTGTTCGTAGCTCTCGGTATTCATGAAATGGTAATGATCTCCATCCCGGTAGAGAAACTCCATTTCGTGCTCTTCCAACATTGCCCTCTCAATGGAATCACCCGACGCAAAACGGTGCGCGTATGAACCACCCGACTCCAGGTTCCTGAGTTGAAGGCGAACAAAGGCCGCTCCTTTGCCCGGTGCTCGATGCTGGAACTCGAGGACCCGGTGCGGGACCCCATCGTGGATGATAACCATTCCTTTCCTAACCTGCGTTGCTGAAATCATACGTTACAAACGATAACACATGAGGAAGTAGGAACGGGGGACTGGGAACTGGAGCCGGTCATCGGTGATCGGTGATCGGTGATCGGGGTGGAATCGGGGACGTGGACCTGAGGGTCTGCGGCTCAAATCGCCACAGGCCTAATTCCGAATTCCCAAATTCCAAGCACCAATTCCCAATTAAATCCAAACTCCCTTGCAGGAACCATCTAACCTACTGACATATAGGCGGTGAAAAGCTCTGTGGAGGTCAAGTGAATGCTTTGATGCGCCCGACTCTGATTATTCGCCGATTGGCCCAATAGGGTTGACAACCCATACCCAAAAAACAGGACCCCCCTATCCGGCATCTGGTATCCGGTATCCGGTCCCGAGACCACTACCAATTACCATTCACTATTCACTCATCAGCCGAAAAAACTGCGAGTTCAGGCACCGCTCTTTCCACGAGGCGGGTGTTCCACTCTCTCAGGTATCTCTTGTGGGCCTCGGTATCAGGGTATCGCGCTCCATCTGAATATGGATAAGCTGACATACCGTGAAACGGTAGAGGCCCGAGAAACTGGGGACCGGCTGAGTTGGGGTCCATGTCCTTTCCGAACCCGTCAACAAAGATCAGGTAGTCACGAACCCATCCCACCCGCAGTTTAGGAAGCTGTGAAACATCAAAATAAGCTTCGATCTGATCGCCAGAGCGCGTGATCACAAACATGTCGTCCCTTAATTCCAGCGGCGGAACAACGTCGCCGAATCGCGTATACGCTCCGACGTGAACTTTCCACTCGGCGGGAGCGGGTTCGTCGTAGAAATACTGATTCGGCCTGCGCCCGTCAGGGCTAGCGAACCTGGCAGAACCTTTATGACTCAGTTTAGCACTTGCCGGTTTCAACCGTTGAAGTTCGAAATCTGTGCGATACTCACCCGTTTCCACCAGGATCTGATCCCAGAAGATCTTCATGTTTGTAACGATTTTGATCTCCCGACTCGCCGAAAGGAACTTTCCGGAGAGGTCAACAGTCATTACTTTCGGCAACCCAGCAGGGAATCCCATCCGCTCGATCACCGTCACCCAGTTCCCTGACTGATCTCTGACCTGAAGGTAGGGAGGAACCAGTCCGATCCCCGCTTGTGAAGCTGCCAGATTGCTGCTGCTGTCTGCGTAATCGATCCAGGCATGCATAATCAGGACCGAGTACTCCTCCTCAGCCGAGCCTAGATCCAGAACCAGTTCGTGGAGTCCCGCATACCCCTTAAAAGGTAAAGTCTCCGGAATCGTCGGGTAGATGCGGTCAATCCGGCTAATCTCCTCCAAAACACTCCTGCCGGAACCGTCAACGGCTCTCACCGGAAGGCGAGGATTACTTACCGTAAAAAGCCCGAAATCCTGGTACGGCGGGCCAGGTAACAGCTTTTCGTCCGGGAATATCTCGAATTCAGATGGATGATCAACCGCGACCAGCTCTAGCTGGTCGAAAAGAATAACTTCTTCGAGATGGTTGTTCATGGTCACCGCCAGGTGGCCATCCTTTAATCTGACACGATCCCGATTCAGCTTCACGTACTCATCAGTGTCGGGATAATTGTAGACTCCAGGGCTCACCAGATTCCCATAGGCACTTCCCCCGAGGAAGTCGGTCTGAAATTCATAGGTCTCACCGTTCCACACATATAGAATCGGACAGCTGGTTCCTTTTCTATCCAGTTCCTGAAGCTCAATCTGCTGGTTTACAGGAGGGTCGATTTCGGACTGCAGAACGCCGTTGGGCCAACGCAGGCGAACAATATCCACCTTCTTCCTGCCGCCCAGCCCAAAATGGAGAACGGGAGGGTGATGGGTGAGGTAGCCCTGTCCACCAAAGGTTTCGAGTTCTCCCCAATAGCTGCCCGCCCGAATCTCAGCTTTCACGCCCAATCCGTACTTGTTGCTGTTTGTGCCCACTGGTTTGACGGCAAGCCAGTTATTCTGGTTGCCACCCTCATTCCGAAACAGAAGTGGTCTTCCACCATTCACGCTGATCGCGAAATCAAGATCCCCATCGCTGTCATAATCTCCGATCGAAATCCCACGAATGGCCAAACCTTTGAACTGGCCAAGCTTCACGCGATCCGAGACATCAACAAAGCTTTTGTTACGGTTTTCGAACAAGAAAAAATTCTGAGAAGCTTCCAGCCCTCCAGTCCCCCGATACAGCCGAGCCGAAAGGGCCAGCACATCCAGATCCCCATCGTTATCGAAATCGAACAACTGCATATTGAGGACGGGAAACTTCAGTTTACTCGATATAGCCGAACTCGCCTCGGCATACTCGAAGTAGCTGTTTCCATGATTGAATAGGACGCTGCTACGCGAAGAAACCAGATCAGAAAGAACCAGGTCCATAAAGCCATTACGGGAAAGATCACCTGCAGCCACACCCAGACCTGTACTGGAGATGATATCAGCAGCATTACCGGCTGGGCTGGAGAACGTACCATCCCTCATGTTGTTCATCAACTGATTCGGAGCACTCTGGTTCACCACGTAGAAATCCACATCCCTGCTGTTATCCAGGTCCGCCGCTATAACCGCGGTCGACCTGGAGGCGCCACCGGCCGTTTTCGACTCTTCGGACACATCGGTGAAGGTTCCGTTTCCATTGTTGCGATACAGTACATTCCCTGCCCCGGCAAAATCCTCCGGGAAAGTTCCCCGGATCGTCTGCTTTTTCGCAACCTGCATGAAATTCGCAACAAATATGTCCAAATCGCCATCGTGGTCGTAGTCAACATAGGCGCCACCCAAACCCCACGAGGAATCTCCTACACCTGCCTCCGTCGTCACTTCCTTAAAGGTCCCATCGCCTTGGTTGTGGTACAGGATGTTGGGACCATAATTGATCAGGTAGGGATCTGGGAAATCATCGTTATCGTAGTCACCCCAGATCACCTGCATAGTTTTCCCTGAGAATTCCAATCCGGAACTAGACGTCGTCTCTTCGAAGGTTCCATCTCCACGATTGCGGTAGAGTGCGCCTTTCGCTCCCTTCGCAGCCGCATTGGCCAGATAGAGGTCAAGCCGGCTATCCTGATCGTAATCAACAAACGCGATCCCGGATCCCATGTACGGAACCAGTTCGCCTTCCAAATCGACTACGGATTTCACCCTGATATCGGCCTTTCCTGGGCCACCATGCACGAAGTTGATGCCAGACGTTTCCCCAACTTCCGCGAATTCCACTCTGATAGGGGCCTTCTCAGGCGGACTGTAGCCTTCCAAGTACTCCTCAGGAATCTCGTCGATGGCGATCGCATACTTGCCCTGTTCAAGGTACTGAAGGCCTACCGTAGTACTCCCGAAAAGGTCCTGTAATCGCTTGAACTCTTTCATTTCCGCCTGGCCTTCAGCTCTGTTTCCACTCCGGCTTAATGCTGTGGCCAAATTGTAGTGAGCTGAAGCGTTATAGGGTTCTAGTTCGATGACCTTGCGAAAATAGGAGATAGCCGTCTCGTAGTCTCTCTGCCTCATAAAAAGGCGTCCCAGGTAGTAGTTTGTCGACGGGTCCAGAGAATCCTCGCGATTCACTCTGCTAAACGTATCAACCGCCTTATCCACTTCGTCCTGATTCCGATAGATCAAACCAAAAACGTAGTTGGCTCTCATATCGTTTGGCGCGACATCAAGAACTTTCTGAAGAGTTGCGGAGGCTTCCTCGTACTTCTGATCATAAAAGTACGCAATTCCCAAATTCACCATTACAGGGGTCACGTCGGGATTTGCAGAGAGGATTGCCAAGAACTCCTGCGCAGCCTCCTTGAATTTGTATTGATCGAGGAATGCGCTGCCCCGATTGTTACGATACAGCATCTCTGCGATCTGATCGTTACCTTGAGCGACCGAGGAGAGAGGGTACGTCAAGAGGGCTGCCAATCCCAAAGCCACAAGTGCGCTGAGCGCTACCAATTTCATCCCGAGTTTCATGCGGACTATTCTACCCTAAACCGACGCAGGCTCAGCCCGACTTTCCACAAGCCCTACCAAGCCCGGATAACTCAAACCACCAAGGCACCAAGAACACCAAGGGAATCATTGATTCTTGGTGATCTTGGTGTCTCTGTGGTGAGCGAATGAATTGTCCAGGTCAGGGGGCCGATGCGCAAGGATGTCGCGGGGTTTCCTGATGGAAAAAGGGAAAGAGGGCAGAGGTTATTCGTAAAGGAAGAGGTACTCCCTGAAACCGTTTCTGAGCAGGAACGAATTGCAGACCCGGAAATTCGGCATCAGGGTGTCAAAATCGCTCTTGCCATATTTAGGGCAGGGTTTTAAAACGGATGAGTTAAACCTGTACTCGATGCGCTCGTCATCAAGGATCCTGAAGTTGCAGGGAGTCTCAGGAATATGATTCTGAGTCGAGATAAGACTGAAAAGCAGGGTGCCACTCCGAGAATACCGACCCAAGTGCATCATCAGATGCTTGAATTCTTCCCGCTCGAGGTAATTCAACAGGTCCCAAGCCAGAATCAGGTCGAAGCGCACCTTCCTGACATAAGGCAGCAGGTAAGAGAAAACTGTGTCGTAGGAGAATCCATCCTCAGGCGACAAATAATCGAAAGAGCTCAGCGTTGTGTAAAGGTCTTCAATGTAGATTGTGCATCTGAACTGAGAAAAGAAATCTACATTTCCGCCCAAGGCCGGACCGAGATCAAGGATCCTGTATTTTTTCTCTTTCTTGAACTGGTTATACAGGACATTCAAGGCCAGCGATCTATGCACTACCGGCTCTATCGAAGCGGTCTCCTCTTCCTTCACCGGCTCCTGCCGGCCTCCCAATCCAAAAGGCAGCCATTTGCTCATGTCTTAGACGAAGGCCGATCCATCTTAATGCCAAGTTTCGGTTGATTCATCCCTTTTGTGGATTCCTTGGCCCCGGAACTCTTGCCTGGCGGAGTACTGATCTTTGGTAACTCTGGAGCAGCAGCTTGTTTCTGCACCGAATCCATGTCAATGCTGCCCTTAAACTTTGAACCTTCCTCCAACTTCACCCGCGGAGCAACGAGATTACCCCTAACATTGCCGGTTTCCCGGATCACGATTCTGTCATCGGCATACAGATTGCCTCGAACATCGCCCTCCACGCATATGCTCTTTGCATAAAGATCAGCTTTCACTCGGCCATCTTTTCCGACGGTTATGCCATTCTTTTTCAAAACGACTTTTCCTTCGATCCGGCCCTGGATCATCAGGTCTTCTTCCCCGGTCAAGTCGCCTTTCAGAACCAAAGAGGGTCCAATGATTGCCTTTTCTCTCATCGGCTGACGCTCAAACTCCCGTGTCGGTAATCCCGGCACTTCATTACTTTCCGCATCGGTTTTCTTCCACATACGATTCTCCCTAGATGATATTGACTCTCTTTCTATAGTCAATGGTTTTCGAAGTCAAGAATGCTCCCCGCCGACCCGAAACTGGCGAACAAAACCTCCTGTAAAACTGCCGGCACGTTTCAAGTCTACTACGTATTTCCAAGGACCTGTATTATCGCTTCGTTCCAGCCCCGAGGTCCGGGAGCATCTGCCACCAGACTCCAGGCGACCTCATCCGTCAAAGGCACCCGGCTCTGGGGGTTTGGAATGCAAATCGCAACATCCACTTCCCGCAACATCTCCAGGTCGTTCCTGCTATCGCCCAAACCGATCATCTTGATTGGAGAACCCCAGTAACCGGTGTAAATGTCTCTCAACTTCCGAGTCGCGTATCCTTTGTCATACGGCCCCATCAGGTGAAAGAACCTCCCTCCTGCCGTAAGCCTGAGCCCACGACTTCGTGCTTCGTCCTGCAGGGCCTTGATGTCGATACCAGAGCTCGAAATCAAGAACGGAATCGAAAACACCCGTTTCCTGGCAAGTCGAGCGTCTTCAAGGGTCAAGCCGGTTTCATCCGCCAGTTCCCCGTCACTCATCTCCAGCATCGAACGAAACTCAAACCGATGCCGCCGGGCGATCTCTTTCAAGTGATCAGCGAGTTCAGAGCGTGGCAAGCCAATTGCCATTTCTGTCTCTGACCCTCTCAGCCTGGCCGGCAGCCAAATGCCACCGCCGTTTTCGAAAATGAAGGGGTCCTCGACACCAATCTCTTGCTGAATCCGCCGTATTTCAGGAGAGGTCTTGCTGCTGCAGAACACAATCGGAACTGCCTCCTGCTTCAGACGCTTCAGCGCAGGCAGAGCAGGCGCGAAGGAATAGGTTGAGTGATCCAACAGCGTGCCGTCCAGATCGGTGACGACAACCAGCTTGCTTTCCAGATCATGCACTTCTGTGTTGCCGCTCCTCTCTTTAATCGAATCTTTCCTGGTAAGCAATCGGATCATTGACTCCTGCCTGTGCGAAGCCACGAAGCCTGAGCACACAGCTATCACAGCGGCCACAAGCTAGCTCGCTCGCTTGGTAACAGGACCATGTCAAGTCCAAGGGTACATGCAATTCGATTCCGCGCAGCACGATGTCTCGTTTTGACATTCGAATCAAAGGTGTTACCACATCAACAGATGTTTCCGGTCTGGTCCCCAGCCTAACCACCTCGTTAAAGGCAGCGAAGAATGACTCTCTGCAATCCGGATAACCGGAACTATCCTCTTCGACGGCTCCGACATAGAGGTAACCCGCTCCTATTACCTCAGCCCAACTCGTGCCAATCGAGAGGAGGTTCGCATTTCGGAACGGAACATAGGTCACGGGGATACCGGCTCGACCCACTTCACCTTCCGGAACTCCGATCGATCTGTCAGTGAGGGCTGAGCCCCCTATCTCACTCAGGTATCCGCCGTTGACACAGAGCCGTTCCGTTACAGCGTAATAGTCAGCGATTTCATGAAACGCCCTCAACTCTCTCTCTTCGGTGAGTTGTCCGTAGCCGACATGGAGAAACGCAAGATTGAGACCTTCAGAACGGGCAATCGCTGCCGTGACACAGCTGTCCAAACCTCCACTGACCAGACAAACAGCAGTCCTCATACAACAATTCTACGGGGTTCATGGCAAATGACAAATGACAAATGACAAATGACAAATAGGGATTGTCCAATTCCGGGGGGGACATTTTCTTGGTGCCCTCGGTGGCGGTAGATCCCAACTCCCAGTTCACTCCCAGTGGAATATCAAAAGAGATTGAGGAAGAATGGTAGCTGAGGTGAGTAAAAAGATCTACATCCTGGCTGCTCTCATTGCCTTGCTTGGCATCGCAACTCTCGCCGTACTTAAACACTACTCAAACGACATCGTCCATGCCGTTGTGGTCAACGCGGTGATCCAGAAAGCCCCAGAAGGCTATCCTGAGGCTGAGATTCGAAGGGTCTTCAACCAAAAGTTCGCCCTGGCTCGAGAGCAGGGTGAAGTGCAAAAGTACATGGCTCTGATCAAGGACCTGTCCCACCACTTGGAAAAGATCCAGCGCTTGGACAAGGGGGAGGTTGACAGACTCCTTGAGAAGGTCGCTCAGGACTGACTGGGATGGCTGATAGGACGGTAGACTGAAATACCCTGTGCTAACATAACCAACGTGCTCTGTTCGCGATGCCGGGTTCCCATTAAAGCTGGAAAATGCCCTAGATGTGGGGCCGTTACAAGCTCGGCTGGCGAAGGCGAGCGTGAGGAAAGTCGCCACCCACTTCCAATCCAGTTCGACGTTTCAACTTCCAAACCTGCAGAAGCGACAGGAGTCGATCCAAACTGGCGATCTGGACTTAAGCAGAAAGTGGCAGCACAGGCTCCTCAAGAGCGCAACTCTGAGGTCGAGGGGGTTCCGGACTCCCCAAGCAACGCAGAGTCACCAGAGCAGGAATCGGAGAGCTCGATCTTTGACTATCGACTTCGCGATTCGAGTCCTGAGCGAAAGGGGTCCTCGGCGTCTTCAGGCCCGAATCGGAATGAACCTGTGAGCAGAAAGCCCCACGCGCTCGAAAAACCACTTTCGCGACCGGCTTCCGCCACCCGGAAGCCACAAGAAACTGCCGACACACGTCAAAAGAGGCTGGATCTGAGACCCCTGCCAACCCGCACAACACCCATCCCCTCTTCCTCCAGGCAATCCCTGGTAGCCGAGTCAGAAGGTGACGCTGTGACACAGTTGCAGCTCTCCAGAGAGATCCTCTTTTCACGGTTCCTTGCAGGCATTATTGATCTGACGCTTCCGTTAGTTCTCGCATTAATTTTCACGTTTTCGGCCTCTTGGGTCCTCGCGTTTGACCTGTTTGAAGCTCATTCTTTAACGCTCATACTGGCGTTTTCAGTGACCTTTTTTCTTTTCAATTCGATGTTCTTTCTGTTGAGCTCAGGCCGCACGCCAGGGATGTATTTCACTGACCTCGAGTTGAGGAATGCGGACGGTACGCGACAGGTCACTGCTTCCCTGATCCTGCTGCGTGTTCTATTCTTTGCCCCTGCAGTCCTGAGTGTCTTGGGGCTGGTTTGGGCAGTCTTCGACCCTTCTCGTCGATGCCTGCATGATCATCTATCTGGAACTCAGGTCATGCCGGTGAATGACTGATTTCCTTTGTGTCCTTGGTGCCTTGGTGGTAAAACCCCACAGTTGAGGAGCCCCACCGAGGCGATTCATCAGCTTCCAGAGATGAGCGGGAGCTAAAGGGTCTGTTGCCCAAACCGTGACAGCTCAAGCTGGAAGCTCGAAATCAGAGGAAGCTCTAAGGTCTAAACACCTCGAAGTGATTGTGTCCTAATGGCTTATAGGAGAATGCCTGTTTCAGTCATTAGATATTTGAGCTTGAGGTTTGTTTCGAATTTCGAACTTCGAGCTTCGGATTTGGGCGGGGTGGTCTTTCCTTGTGGCGGCGGAGCTCGAAGAGCGAAGGCGGATCAATCGCCTGCACTCACGACCCAGCCTACCTGTTAATTGCTGGCTACGACAGCTGCATCCTGCGAGGCGCTCGGAAGTATGATTCTCACCACTCCTTCGGCAAGAGTTCCTGCGTACAAGTGCCCTGAAGAGGTCACTGTGAAAGAAGATATCTTCGACAGCGAGACACCAACGTCCAAGGTTTCCCAAGTCAAACCGTTATCCCCGCTGACAAAGATATATCCCACGAGGGAGTCAGCCGCATACAGCCGGCGGTCATTCTCAAGGCCCGACTCGATAGCGGCGATCTCCAGAGGAAAGACTCCCTCACAGCCGATCCAGCTTTCGCCTTGATTGTCCGAATAATACAAGCCTGTCTTGGTTCCGGAAAAGAGTCTGGTTCCTGATTTCTTTAGGACGCTGACATTGACGAAGGGGAGACCCTCGACTTTAATCACCCACGTTTTCCCACCATCATCTGATCGAAACACTCCCATGTCAGTCCCAACGAAAACCTGTCCGCTGGTCTCGTCCACCAAAACTGCCGAGAATTCACGGTCGTAAATGGGAATCTCTAAAGATTTCAGCTCGTTGTTCTTCAAGTCAAGCAGAAACAGACCCTGCCTGGCAGCCAGAAAGAGCTCTTCGTCCCGCGCATTACCAAGTTGCATGTCATTGATGATCAGCGACTCGGTCCCAGGGATTCGTTCCCAATCTCGCTCTTCAGGAGCACCCCGAAACACCCCGGCACCTGTACCAAGGAATACTTCGGCGGAGGCTCTGGAGGGAAGGATCTTCCTGATACCTGAAACTACGTTTTCCAGGCCGGCATTGAACGCCTCCCAACTCTTGCCACTGTTTCGCGACACAAAAAAGCCACCGTATTCTCGGTCCAGCGTCACCGAAGCCATCAACTCTTCAGAGTTGCCTCCGCGAGATGCTATTGAAGACACCTGTCGCTGAGAGAAGCCCTGATTGGAAGGGAGAAACGATTCTCCACCGTCGTCGCTCCTCAAAACGCCGGCATCATCCGTACCAAGCAAAAGTCTCCGACTTTCCACCGGATCCACGACAATGGCATTGATGACAACGTCGGCAAGCAGACATTTCCAGGAGTTTCCACCGTTGGCTGACCTATATAAGCCTGCCGTAGTACCGGCGTAGACAATATCAGGGTTCGAAGGATCCAATCTCACAGTTCGAGTTCGCTTGGCTTTCCCGGGAAGGCCGTTCTTTAACTTGGCCCATTTTCCTCCTGCGCTCATTGATCGATACAAACCTGAACATGCGCCCGCATAGAGCCTTTCAGGATCACGAGGGTCAATTTGGATTGAGAAAAGATCACTATCCCAGTACATACCGCTGTGGATCGCCTCCCGGGATTTACCACGATCCGGAGTCTTCCAGGCTGGCCGCCAGGTGCCAACGTGAAGCAGTTCCTCCTGGATGACGTCAAAAGCAAGGGAGTGAACATTATGCAGACTGCGATAGCCCCGCGAGATCCTTCTCCAGGTCGTTCCCCCGTCTTTGCTTAGGAGCACACCCTTTGTAATCCCCACGGCAATGAGATCGGAATTGACCGGTGACACCGCGACGGCACGGATACTGGATCGATCCTTACCCAATTCTATTCGTTCCCAGGTGTCACCCCCATCGCGGGTCCTAAAAAGAGCTCCACGATCGCTCTTGAGTTCCCAACCTGCAGCATACAGCGTATCCGCATCATTGGGATCGAAAACGAGTGTATCTACTGCCAACTCTCGGCGTCGCAGTCCCGGGACAGACTTCTTCCAATTCCGGCCGGCATTCCAAGAAACATAAACCTGACCATCCGCCGTCCCGAGGAAGATTCGTTCGGGCTTTGAAGGATGAACCACAAGCGACCGGACATCTCCACCGTCCGGACCAAGATAGAGTAAATCAGGGGTGGCCTGTACAACTCCGGCGAGAAAACAGAAAAAACATGCCTGAAAAAGTAGTGTTTTCCTCATCACAAAAAAAAC
>JAUVSF010000609.1 GCA_030597245.1 Acidobacteriota bacterium | reverse complement strand
TCCAGAGTACTTTGGCGTCTCTGCCGTCATAAACTAGTTCAAACTCATGTTGATTGACTTCCTGGACGTGTACCTCGTAATTCCTCTCGAAATTAGTCGGCAAGATGGTTTCCTCCCGGGTGGGAAAGGGAAGCGTTCCGGGGCCGGTATTCAGTCCCACGATCTGACCGCGGTAAGGCTTCAGGTTGCGCTTCGGTTGCGCCTTGAATTCAAGAGGCTTCAATACTTCTTCATAGAATACGAGTGAATCACAAAAGAAATACCTCTGGTCGGAGTTGCTGCCTTTCGAAATCTCGACTCCCGAGAAACTTGCGGGCCAGACAATCTGGTTAAGGATTTCTTTTGGGACTTGCCGATGGATCAGCCACCATTGTTTCCACCGGATGTCCGTAAGTTGAATCCTAAACTCTTTGTCACGAGAATCTCGAATCAGGATAGACACATCAGCCGGGGGGGTTGTAGGGTCGTGGACCCAGGACCACCGGTTACCGTAACCCCAGAGTTCGATTGAATCGAATCGTTTCGAAATGGCAATTGGCTTGGGAGGGCGCCCTACGAGCCGGCTGTCTTCACCCGTGCCGGAATAGAGAAACTTGGCCACATATTGACCCCATATCTGCTGTTCCCGGCTGCGGCGGAGCTCGCCGTCTGCACCTTCGAAAAGCTCCAACTGCCACCCACTCAGATCCTCGAAGTTCACGAGCGTTTCGGGATGCTCTTCCCGCTGTGTCCAAGTAAGTTCATAAGGTTGCTGACCCACCTGTTGCCAGGGCTCGATCTCATTGATGGCAGGGACAGTCTTCTCGGGGAGTTCGCCTCCAAACAGCGAGGTCATCAAAAGGAAGACAATCAGACATACAATTCTCATTACGGACCTCCTCACTGCGTTTGGATTTTGATCCTATGTAGCTCAGGTATTCCTAACCACTCCACCTTTCAAGCACTTGCATTCTGAATTTAACCTCGCGTTGACTCAATTGGCAATGAAAAACTTCATAGAAGAGTGCTGACTTTGTTCTTCGGCATCCTTCAGACTATAAGGAGCGGTCAGCTGGAAGACTGGAGGTTTGTTCAACACCATGTCAGAAGCTGTCTACAGCTCCGTCTTCGACCGCCACGAAGCATTCGAAGTTCACCCCCAGACCGGTAAGTACGATCTTGTCCTCGGTATTCCGGCTTCCATTCCACCTGAATCGGAATGGGAGGGGCACAAGTTGCTGTCCAATCGTGAATCCTTTTTGAAATTCGTCGAGGGAAAGCAGAAACCTGGCGAGATCCATAGTGTATTATCTGCAAGTCAGGATGAGCATTCGGAAAGAGAGAATGAGTAAGACTGGCTCTTGCAGCACTCCTATTTTCTTCGGGATGCCTGAAGGATGCGTTTTCGGAGACGGACTGATCCTGGGGTGACTTCTAACATCTCATCCTCGCGTATATACTCCAGCGACTGTTCGAGACTCATTTTGCGCGGCGGGACGAGATGCACCAGCTCGTCGCTCGTTGACGAACGCATATTGGTCAGCTTCTTCTCCTTGGTGATATTGACATCCAAATCCTGTGGCCGAGCATTCTCTCCAACGATCATTCCTTCGTAGACTTCTTCGCCTGGCAAAACGAAGAGTTCTCCTCGGGGCTGAAGGTGCTCGATGGCGTACGCAACCGCCTTGCCGGGGCGATCAGCAACCATGGCTCCGCACATTCTGTGAGCTATCTCTCCCTGCCAAGCCTCATATCCATCGAAGACATGGGTCATGATTCCAGAACCGCGAGTGTCCGTCAGAAACTGCGACCTGAATCCCAAAAGCCCTCGGGAAGGCAGTCTGAATTCCATTCGGACTCGACCAGTCCCGTGGTTAATCATCTTAGTCATGCGCCCTTTTCGAATTCCTACGGCCTCTGTCACGACCCCGATGTACTCCTCAGGGCAATCGGTGACCAGGTTCTCCATGGGTTCGTGCACGGCGCCATCGACCTTTCGAGTGAGCACCTGAGGCCTACCAACGGAGATCTCAAAACCCTCCCGCCGCATCATTTCGATCAGAATGGCCAGTTGGAGCTCTCCTCTGCCTGCAACCCGAAACGAGTCCGAAGACTCGGTGGGCTCGACCCGGATAGAGACATTTGTCAGGCACTCTCGATCAAGTCGTTCCTTGATCTTTCTTGAAGTGAGATGTTTGCCATCCCTTCCCGCCAGGGGAGAATCGCTTACTGCCATCACAACGGCCATGGTCGGCTCGTCAACCCTAATGGGCGGGAGAGCCTTAGGTTGTTCCCGAGAGGACAGCGTCTCTCCAATACTGATTTTGTCAATTCCTGAAATCGCAACGATATCGCCAGGACCCGCCTCCTCAATGCGGATGCGATCAAGTCCTTCATAGCCAAAGAGTCCGGAAACCTCGACATCAACAATTGATTCGTCGAGTGTCAGCAGAGCAGCTTTCTGGCGGCTTTCGAGACGACCGTTGAAAACTCGACCGATGGCCAATCGTCCTACATAGTCATCGTAGTCAAGGTTCGTCACCAGCAACTGCAAAGGGGAATCGGGGTCATAACGGGGTCCGGGTACCGTGGCAAGTATCGATTCAAAAAGAGGCGACAGGGTCTGGTCCTTACCATCAAACTCGGTTCGACAGATGCCGGCCCTGGCGTTCGTGTAAAGCACTGGAAAGCTGACTTGCTCATCAGTCGCGTCCAGGTCAATAAAGAGATCATAGACTTCGTCCAAAACTTCATCGGGACGCGCATCCGAGCGATCTATTTTATTGATCACGACGATCGATGGAAGATCCTCTTCGAGAGCTTTCCTCAAAACGAAACGGGTCTGCGGAAGCGGCCCTTCGCTCGCATCCACCAGAAGCAGCACTCCGTCAACCATTTTCAGAGTCCGTTCGACCTCTCCGCCGAAATCGACATGCCCGGGGGTGTCCACAATGTTGATGCGCACTCCCTGGTACACAATGGACATATTCTTGGCCATTATGGTTATGCCCTTTTCGCGCTCCAAGTCGATGGAGTCCATCACCCTTTCTTCGACGTGTTCATGGCTGCCGAAGAGGCCGCTCGGCCAGAGCATTGCATCGACCAAAGTTGTCTTTCCGTGATCGACGTGGGCGATAATTGCCAAATTCCGAATATCTGT
>JAUVSF010000226.1 GCA_030597245.1 Acidobacteriota bacterium | reverse complement strand
CGGCGGGAAGATGATGAAAAACGGGAGTAAGAGGGAGGCGACAGGTAGAATACGCCCCGTAGTAAACAGAAACGAACAGATTCAGCCGCCCAGGAATCCTAAGGAGGGCGGATCTGCGGGAATCATGTCGTCCCGCAAGGCGGGACTCTGGATGCGGTGCAGGCTCTCAAAACATCGGCACTTATGTCTTGACCACACCCACACCCTGGCATCCGGCATCTGACATCCGCCTTCGCTCTCCGAGCGACGGCGCGACAGGTGCTCCTTCGCTCTTCGAGCTACGGCGCGACAGGTCCGGCACTTGTCACTTGTCAATCGTCCCCGTTACCGGCTACTTCAACGGACTCAGAAAACTCTACAGCGCGAATCCCTCCTCAAGTCAGATAACTCTGGTAGATTTAAGCCAAAACACCGACTAATGGTGAAAGGATATCGAAGATGAAATCGTGGAAATTTCGTATTGTTGTATTTGTTGTTTTGTTTCTAGCGTCTGTGGGTATGTCTTCGGCCCTGCAAACCACGGATCGTACTGTGGATGGGCTGATTTACGATCTGAAGAGCCCTGATCCTGAACGACGGAAGGAAGCTGCGAAGGCTTTGGGAGCGAACAAGGTCAACAAAGCTGTCCCGGACATTATTCCGTTGATCGATGACTCCAATTCTTCGGTAAAACTCGTGGCCGCACAAGCCTTACTCAACATCAATGATCCACGGGCCCTGCCCGCTTACATCAAGTCGGTTCGGGATCCGAGTCTGGATCTGCAGAAGATAGGGATTCAGGGGATTGTGAACGTGTATGTCACTCCTCCGGGTGGATTCACTACGGATATGAAAAAGGCCGCAAATTTTTTGAACCCACTTAGCGATACCTACAATCCGTTGATGGTGGAACCCTATGTTCCTGTCAGTGAGGATGCTGTCAAGGCTATTGCCGACCTGCTGTTTTCATCGGATAAGGGGATCCGTAAGGATGCAACGGTGGCCCTGGGAATCCTGCGGGCTCAAGCTGCACTTCCGGCGATCGAAGACGCGATTGAGAAAGAAAAGGACGTCGGGATCAAGGTTGAGATGATTAGAACCATCTACAAGATTGGGGATCCTACTGCGGGCGAAGTCCTGATTCCGATGATTCGAGACTCGAACAAGCAAGTCCATGATGAGGCGATCCTGGCTTTGGGTCACCTGAAAGTCAAAAATGCCGTCCCGCCGTTGAACGAGCTATACGGGGCGGGCATCGAGGAGAGAAAGAAGGTCTTTGGCGTGGTGCCCGTGTCTGGAAAGGATGACCTTCAAAGGAAGCTCCTTCAAGCTCTCGCCTACATAGGAGACGAGCGAAGCGCCGAGATTTTTGAGTCTGCGCTTGAAGATAGTCGTGATGAGTTTCGACGTTACGGGGCTGAAGGCCTTGGGAGGATGGGGGATACCGGCTATATGAAGCTGTTGGCCACCCGATATCTCCGTGAGAAATCTAAGAGCGTCAAACTGGCGATGAGTTTTGCCCTTTTCCTGTTGGGACGCGAAGAACATTTGGTGGAACTGGCCGACAATGCAAATAATACGCAGGCCTACTACTATCTGCTGGAGTGCGATGCCGAACAAGTGAAGCAAATATACATATACGTCCACACCGAACCCGCTAAGCAGAAAGTGGCAATTCTCAACGTTTTGGGATTGCGAGGTGATTTGTCTGCGCTTCCGGTGGCAGAGGAGTTGTCTAACGACAAAGACACGAACGTGGCGTCGGCTGCAAACCTTGCGATTCGCAGGCTGCATGGACGATTCCCGGGGTAAGAGTCGGAACGAAAGAAGAGGAGTGGCCGGAAACCGGGCCTGAGGGGTGCGTTGCCCAAATGGCGATCCGTCCATGTCCAAGTTCTAAGCTCGAAGCTCGAAACAAATCTCAAGCTCGAATATCTAAGGACTGAAACAGGATCTCACTGATAAGCTATTTAGAAACAGACCGTTCAGGGTGTTTAGAGTGCTTCGATTCGGACATGCATGTTTTTTGCGTGTCAAGAATACAAAGTTGCTTGGGCTACGAGCATCGCACTTGTTGTTCGAGTTTTGGTAGCGGCTCTGCTGCCTTAGCCCTTAGACCTTGTCACTTCGAGCTTGTTTCGTGCTTCGGATTTCGAGCTTCGAGCTTAGCCGTTGCGGTGTGAGGTGTGATGCCGGCTTTTCTGATTCTGGTTTCTTTGGTTCTGATTCTGGCCGGGTGTCTCTTCAATCCGTTCTTGTTGGCCCTGGGAATCGTTCTTTTGATTGTTGCTCTTGCTTCGCTGGGAGGTGCGCCCCGGAGTTTCCTGCTCTTGTTCGGGGCATGGTTGCTCGCAGTTCTCTTCATACTGCTTCTGGACTGGATGGTCCCAGGGGCCCTCTGGAGGGAAAATGATCTCGTATTTGGGTTACCTGGCTCCACTTTTCTGATGCTGTTTGGGGTCTGGGTTGTCCCGATATTCATCTTGCCTCTCGGTTTCCTGTTGACTTTTCACCGGTGGCTTCGGAAATGACCCTGGCCGGCGCTTTGTTGTACCTCCTGGCCTTGGTGGCGATTGGATTACTCTGCTTGCGCCACAACCGGACCGCTGCTGACTTCTTCCTGGCGGGTAAACGGGTAGGCCTCGTACCGCTCACGTTCACTACCATGGCATCAATCATGAGCGGCTTTGTGTTCGTGGGAGGGCCGGGACTCTTCTATGAGGTCGGGATGGGTTCGTTCTGGATCATCATTTCCAGTTCCTTTACCGGTGCGCTTATGTGCTGGGTACTCGCGAAGCCGCTTCACGAGTTGGCACATAAGCACGGATGCTTGACAATTCCGGAACTCATCGTTACTCGTTTCGATTGCCGTATTTCTAGCAGTTTGGCCACAACTGCGATCCTCCTTGGTGTGTTGGGCTATTTGGCTGTTCAACTGCAGGCCCTTGGAGTCATCCTATCCTCACTACTGTCAATCTCGGTAACCAGCGCAGTTTTGATCGGAGTGGGATTCCTGGCTTTCTACAGCATTGCAGGAGGTATGCTGGCCACTGTCTATACCGACATGCTTCAGGGTGTCATTATGCTTTGGGCGGCAACACTTCTGTTCTTGTTTGCCCTTGAGTCGGCTGGAGGGATGAGCGCAATCTCGTTGTCGCTAATGAAGCACCAGCCGGAGGCGGTGCTGCCGTGGGGGACTGTAGGGCCCGTCGCATGTCTGAGCTGGTTTTTCGTGTTTTCGGTGGGTTCACTGGGCCAACCGCATGTGGTCAACAGGTTCATGATGGCCAGGGATCTCAGGGTGTTTCGGTACTTTCCCCTGATCCTGGCAGTATCGATGAGCGTGTGTGGGCTAATCTGGCTGGGCGTGGGTCTTTCCGTTAAGAGTTTGGTTTTTCAGGGACTGTTGTCACCTCTGGAGCATCCGGACCAGGCGATCACGGCCTTCATCGATCATTTCACACCCGGCTGGCTGGCGGCCCTGGCCTATGTTGGGATCGTAGCTGCGATCATGTCTACGGCGGACAGTTTCGTGAACATTGGAGCCGCTGCCCTGACGCGAGATCTTCCACGCGCCCTCGGTTTCAGCTTCAGGAACGAGGTACTCTGGGGAAGGGTTTGGGTGATGGCTCTTTTCGCTGCCGCAGTGCTATTCGTTTTCCAGGTGAAGACGCTGGTGGCCTACCTGGGTATCTTTTCCTTTGGCACTCTTGCTGCTTGCCTGGTTCCGGTACTGGTTCTTGGCTTGAACTGGGAACGCGCCAACCGGGTTAGCGTGATGCTGAGCATAGTGACCGGGCTTGTCTCGAGTATTCTTCTCGAGGTGCTTGACCGGGCGGGGGTGTACACTTCAGACATTCCGCCCGCCTTCTTCTCGCTCTGTGCTTCCTTGCTGGTGTTCCTTATTGTTGCCTGGTCAACTCAACGCAGTTCGCCCGGCCATTGAACTGGCTCGTGGTAGACTCAATGCGTTCGCAGTCTGACTCGCACATTTTATTTTTGAGCGAAGGGTCGAAAGTAAGTTCCGGATCAATTCTCAGATCCCGGGTTTCCATCGTGATGAGATCGTGTAATTCCGAGCTGCTATTAGGTACGCATGTCTCAATTGCCGGGGGAGTCTCACGTTCTGTCGAGCGAGCTGCCCGGCTGGACTGTCTGGCTATGCAGGTTTTCGTCAAGAATTCGAACCGCTGGGAATCGCCGGATTTAGAGGCGGCGGAGGTCGAGCGTTTCTGCTCGGCCCGCGCGCGTTCGAGTTTGAAACGGTGTATCGCGCACGACTCGTATCTGATTAATCTGGCTTCGCCTAGCGCTTCTCTCTGGGACCGGAGTAAGCAGGCTCTGCTCGCTGAACTCAGACGTTGCGACCTGCTGGGGCTCGAGTATCTTGTTGTTCATCCAGGGGCCCATGTCGGCTCCGGGGAAGAAGAAGGAATCAGGCGAATAGCCAGGGCGCTTGACTCGATCCACGCTGAAGAGGGAGAGCTCGAAGTGAAGATCGCTCTCGAGACCACGGCAGGGCAGGGAACGTCAATCGGCCATCGGTTCGAGCATCTGCGAGATATTCTCGCGGAAGTACGTGAACCTGAGAAGGTGTTTGTTTGCCTTGATACTTGCCATATATTCGCTGCGGGTTATGATATTCGCGGTCAACAGGAGTATCGTGAGACCGTCGAGCAGTTCGATTCGACCATTGGTCTCGACAAGCTCAGGGTGATTCACTTTAACGATAGTAAGAAAGACTTGGGGAGTCGGGTTGACCGGCACGAGCATATCGGGAAAGGTTTCATCGGTAAGGATGGTTTCCGATGGTTTCTGCATGATGTTCGTTTCGTCGATATACCGAAAATTCTGGAGACGCCAAAGGGAAGTGACGACAGCTATGATATTGACAATCTGGCGGTTTTGCGGTCCCTGGCTCCATCACACCCGCTGAACGCTCGATCAGGTTTCTTGGGAGAGGAGCAGCGCTCCCTTACTTCCAAGAGCAGGAGAAGTGCAAGAAACTGAGCTTGACAGAAGGCGGTCTTGACACTCTGATGAGATAGCAAGTATAGTCCCGCAAGGAGGTTAGGAAGGATCTAGTGCAGTGGTAAAACAAGATATAGTGAGTCGGGTTGCGGTGCAGAGAGGGATCACCAAAGTCAAAGCTGAAGTTGCAGTGGATGCGTTCTTTGATTCCCTGAAGAATGCGCTGAAGGGTGGAGAAAGAATAGAACTCAGGGGTTTCGGTGTGTTTGTTGTCAAGCCGCGTAAGAGCGGTATCGGCAGAAATCCACGGACGGGCGCTGAGGTTCCCATTCCTCCTGGAAAAACCGTTCGGTTCAAACCCGGTAAAGAGATTCGTTTTACCGAGTAAGCCTCACTTTGGATCAGACACTACCGCCATCTCCTGCGAGGCGAGTTAGCCCGATAGAAACCGTCTTTGTCCGGAACGTCCCTCCTTTTTCCAACCGGAGACCGAAGCTGGTTCTGCCGATTCTGCTGCTCGGTCTCACGTTTATTACTACTCTGGTGGCGGGTTTCCTCCAAAACCTCTTGTTTGTCTCCAATAGCGCCGGCGAGGTCTCCTCAGGTCTCACCAGCGTCATGAGTAATCCTCTGGAGTTGCTGTCAGGGCTCCCTTATGCAGTGACCATACTTGCGATTCTGTTGGCCCATGAAACCGGACACTATTTGGCCTGCCGGTACTACAGGATTGATGCAACCTTGCCTCATTTGATACCTGCTCCCCCGTTCATTGTTCTATTTGGAACCCTTGGCGCCGTGATCAAGATCAAGTCGATGTTTCGTGATTGCCGCCAGCTGTTTGACGTCGGTATTGCGGGACCGCTCGCAGGCTTTGTTGTTGTCGTGCCTGCGTTGATACTCGGGTTGCGTCTGTCAACTCAGATTGAAGCGGCAGACCTCACAGCGGGGAGATTGGAGTTCGGGGAGCCGTTGTTGTTCCGAATCTTCGCAGAGCTGTTCTTCTCGGGAGACACCAGTTTGATCAACCTGCATCCGATAGGTTGGGCCGCCTGGTTTGGGATGCTGGCCACCAGCCTGAATCTTCTGCCGGTCGGTCAGTTGGATGGGGGACATATCGTCTATTCCATCTTTGGGAGAAAAAAACACAGGGTTGCGTCGATCACGACCTTTATTGGCCTTGTAGTATTGAGCTTTGCCTCCTGGCCCATGTTAGGCTACCTCCTCTTTGCTGTTATCCTACTGGTACTTCGTTTCCGGCATCCTCCTCCTTACATTGACCTGCCTGGCCTGGACAGGAACCGCCGGACGGTCGCTCTCATCGGTCTAGCCGTTTTTGTTCTGACCTTCATCCCAATTCCGGTTCAGTTGATTGGTGATTTTTAGCTCGGTGTAGAAACCCACGCCCTGTGGGCGTGGATTCTTTACCTGTAGGAGACCGCCCCGATGCGCCCAGCGCTCGCAGCAGTTGTCCCTCGAATAAGACATGCTTCGGATGCCCCACCCTGTCCATGGCGTTGGAAGCAGGCTGATCTGCGAGATTCATGTCGTCCCGCAAGGCGGGACTCCAAGGGAGAGTTCGTCGCCAACCCAGGGCTTGCGCCCTGGGCTTCTGCGCATATCGCCCCGCGAGGCGGGGCTCTGGATGCGGTGCAGCTTCAATACAGCGGTCCGTATGCTCGAGGTTGGGGCCTGGGCCTTGGTATCTTGGTTCGTGCTCGCGATCGTGATCGTGATCGGTAACCCCGGCAGAAGAAGATTTACCACCAAGGCACCAAGTACACCAAGAAAATGTCACCCAGGAAAAGAGATCATTTCTATCGGCACCCGGCACCCGGCACCCGGCACCCGGCACCCGGCACCCGGCACCAGGGAGCTGGGAGTTGGGGATTGGAGCTTGGGACTTGGGACTTGGGAGTTACCCCTTAGTACCTGTGTACTCCAACGGACTTGAAAACCTCTACTGCGCGAATGCCTCGGTCTTTGACAAAGGCAACTGTTCGAAAAAGAATCTGGCCCATCTCGACTTGGCGAGGAGAATAGGTAATACGGTTCTGGACTAGTCTTAACCCTGTTTAATCAATAGGTTAGGAGATGTCTGTTCCAATTCTGCCGTAAACTCGCGCGAGATTCATGATGAGGCAATTCGGTCTGTTGACCCGCGAATGGGAGGCGTGTACGATTTGGTCAGTGCGCAGTTTGTGATAGTCAGACGCCGGGATAGGTCCAAATGACCGAGATGCAGGAGAGAAGACTGGCGGCCATCATGTTCACCGACATAGTGGGCTACAGCACTCTCATGAAGTCGGACGAGGCGTTGGCGATGGAACTCCTCCGCAGCCACTGGGAAATGCTGCGTCCCCTTTTTCCGAAGTACAGTGGGAAAGAGATCAAGACGATGGGGGACGGCTTTCTTGTGGAGTTCGCCAGCGCCGTGCAAGCGGCCCAGTGCGCGATCGAGATACAGAGGGTGCTGCAGACCTATAACAAGAATGTGGCAGGCGACAGGCAAATCCATCTGCGCATTGGGCTGCACGTTGGCGATCTAATCTTGCAGGAGAGCGACGTGTTTGGGGAT
>JAUVSF010000542.1 GCA_030597245.1 Acidobacteriota bacterium | reverse complement strand
TTCGGGGCCGGAACTTTTTGCTCCGGCCCTTTATTTATCAATAAGATAGACCCGCCTCACTCCGCTGGAGTGCGTTTGCTGGCCACGCGAGTTCAAATCTCACCATCCAGGCTAACTATCCTACTGTTTATCAATAAGATAGAGCCTTCTCACTTCGCTGGAGTGCGTTTTCGTTCCGAATCAGGGGTCGTATAGGGGCAGTCAAGCGGCCAAAAAAAGATCAAAGTTTCGCCTCTTGTCGGTCCGTGCCTTGGGCAACTCCATCCTGATCCGAGGCTTGACTCAGGGAGGGTAGTCTGTTCACCGCCTGTCTGTTACTCCCAGGAATCCAGTGCGTGTAGGTGTCCACTGTCATCTTGATCGTGCTGTGACCCAGTTGGTCCTTCACGTAAGCCAGGGACTCCCCTTGCTGAATAAGAAGCGTGGCATATGAATGCCGCCTATGCCGAGCTCGGCATAGTCGACACACGCATGCGGCTCAGCTGGCGGCCGAAGGATACCCGATGAACCTGATCCAGCAGCAGCTGGGACACTCGTCGCTGACCACGACTTCCCGGTATCTCGATCACATCGCCCCGGCCCAGCTCATAGAAGCGATGCAGGGCCGGGAGTGGGAACTGGAAGGCTGACAGGCACTCAAATTGAAAAAGTCGAAAAAACCAACCGGGTCCGGGTTTACCCTACGTGGACCCTCTTCATAACACTGTGCAAATCCGCCGGAAAGGTATACACCTCCACGCTCAAAATGACCCTCTGGAGAAGTGCCCCCTCTCTGAGCTGGAAGAAAAGTCCTTGGAGTCCCAGCCAGTTACTCGGGGAGTGGTTCTGGAGGTCATCTAGAGGTGGATCTGAGAGAGTCCGAGACCCCATCCTCCCCAGTTGGACAGTCTCTCTCATCCGTCCGCCGAGTTTCTTAATCACTCTGTAATGCGAAAGGGTCTGTCCGGTTGGTAGCGATGAGAATCGTCCAGCTCAGGGCTCCAGATTAACGCGGCGAAGCAGCTCATGATAGCGCGGATCGTCTCGGATGGGATAAAACCTCCAGTCCATACCCAGGGCCTGAATTAGCCCCATATCAGGTGCCTCTTCCAACTTCTCAAATACTCTATCATTCTGCCGAAGACCACAAAAGATACTGGCGGTCCCAAAAGGGTCCGTGTCAACACGCTCCTCTAATTCCCGGACTATCTCCAGAGCTTTGTTTTCTCGTCCGGATACTGCATACAGGTATCCAAGACAGGCTTTGGGCCATGAGGCATCGGGATCAAGTTGAACTGCCTTTTCCGTCCAGCGTATTGCCTCCTTGAACATCCTTTTTTGGCTATACGCCTCTCCCAAGAAGACGTACCCTTGTGGCCTTTCCGGGTAGAGACGAATTGTCTTCTTGCTCTGGGAAATAGCCTGCTCAGGGTGACCAAGGGCCAAATAGATCTGGGCCAGAACAAAGTTCCTAAACGCCAGCGGGTCCAGTTCCTCAGCCCTTTTTGCTTCGTGAAGTGCCTCCTCATGTCTGCCCATCCGTCCGAGCAGATAGGCGTACTCTCGGTGCACCTCTGCGTCTTGTGGAGCCAGTTCGACCGCCCGTCGAAACGCACTCTCTGCGCCTTGCCAATCATGCTCGGGGGATTGCTTGATCAGTCCCAGAGAAAAGTAGGCTCGGGCGCAAGTCTCATCCAGCTCTAATGCCTTACGGGCAGCCTCAATAGCCCTAGGCCCCCACTCATGAGCATCACCAGAAAGTTTGTACTGCCGCAAGAAATACAGTTCTGCTAATCCCGCGTAAGCGTCAGCATAGTTGGGATCAAGAGCGAGGGCCTGCTGATAAAGATCCACAGCCCTCGTGTTGTGTTCGGGACCCATTTGTTCTCGGATGTGGCGACCTTGAAGGAAAAGGGCATAAGCCTCATCGTTTTCTGTCGGTTTCTTGTTCAGTTGATCTGCCTCAGCGGTGGTGAGTTCCACCTTCAGTGCTGATGCCATTTGTTCGGCCACATCACTCTGAATCGCAAAGATGTCATCCAGTTGCCGATTATAAGTCTCGGCCCAAAGATTCTCGTCCGTTTCCGTGTCGATCAACTGGGCCACGACCCGAACTCGTCCATCGGCACGACGCACACTTCCCTCCAAGATGGTCGCCACTCCGAGTTCCTGTCCAATCTGCCGCAGGTTCTTGTCCGTGTCCTTGTAGAGCATCACCGAAGTACGGGAGATCACCTTCAGGTCACCGATCTTGGATAGCTTGGCAATGATGTCCTCGGTCAGACCATCGCTGAAGTATTCGCTTTCCGGCTCGGCACTGAGATTATCCAGAGGAAGTACGGCGATAGACTTTCGAACCTGCTCGACGGGTGGACTCGGCTGACGCAGCGCGTCCCAGCCCAAGTAGACAATGAAGACTGCCATGACCAGACCGGCCAGCCCGAGCACACGAGGGAACCATGAGGGCTTCTTCCTGATGGGAACGACGACTCCTGCCGAACTGGTTATCACTTCGGTCAGTGGTTCGCTTAGCTCGGTGCGTACCTCATGAGCCGACTGATACCGTTCGTCTTGAGCCTTCGCCAGCATCTTCCTGACGATGTGCTCCAACAGTTCTGGGACCTCGTGGATATACCGACTCAAGGGAGCTGGTTCCGCCTGAAGGATGGCCGCTGTCGTTTCAGCCCGTCTGGATTTTCGGAAGGGATGCACGCCGGTTAGCATCTCGTAGAGGACGATCCCGAAAGAGAAGAGGTCGGAACGGTGATCCACTGGGTCTCCCTTGACCTGTTCCGGGGACATGTAAGCCGGAGTTCCCAGTGTCGCCCCCTCTCGGGTCAAAGCGGAGGAGATGTCCTGTTCGGTGCCATCCTCTGTGGCTACTTTCTTCGCTAACCCGAAGTCCATCACCTTAGCATGACCTTGAGGGGTGAGTATGATATTCGCGGGTTTCAGGTCCCGGTGGACAATGCCCTGCTGATGGGAAACTTCCAGAGCCTCGGCTATTTCAACGCCAACCCGAAGAGCATCTTTGAGTCGCAATTGGCTCTGAGCCAGCTCTTCTCTCAGCGTCTGACCCTCGACGTACTCCATGACGATGAAGTCCCGACCGTCCTCGGTCTCAGCTACCTCATGGATATTGCAGATGAAAGGATGATCCAACGCAGCCGCAGATTTCGCCTCACGAATGAATCGCTTATGAGCTGTTTCGTCCTGTTGGAGTGACGGGGGAAGAAACTTGAGGGCCACCTTCCGATCAAGGGAAGTGTCTTCAGCCAGATACACCTCCCCCATGCCGCCTTCACCGATCTTCTCCAGTATCCGGTAGTGGGAGACCGTCTCTCCGATCATGACACCCTCCGGGTTATGGCTCTATGCTAACGCCCGGGGCGAGGAGGGGCAATGGAAATCGGCAGTCTAAGCCATGCTACCCCGTGCTCGCGAAGAGTTCTTTGTTATCGGAATAATCCGGTCGTCTTCTCCGATTCAGCCCCTTGAGCACGCTTGTGCACAGATTTCAACGGAGATTGTTTGTAGTTTCCAAAACCCCACCACCAGAAATCTCCGGTTCCCGTCGCCTCAACAAGAAACGCAAACCGCCACGGGGAACTTCAGTGAAGGCAGCCGGTCGGATACTCGATGGATGGATACACGATGCGATGCCAGCACGGATTAGTTCGCCGGAGGCAACTCGACAGGCTTCAAGCTTCTGTGTCTGACCTGACCAC
>JAUVSF010000591.1 GCA_030597245.1 Acidobacteriota bacterium | reverse complement strand
CAAGGCCGTGATCGTCGATCATGAGCACCTGGCTCGAGCGCAGGAGAAATGTGACATTATTGAGGCGGAGGAATGCCTGCGGGACGCTTACGCAACGGATGTCCGGCCCCTGATTCGAGAATGGCGGGAACAGCGTGGTCTTCCCGGCGATCCTCTGAAGACCTTTCGGGAGAGCGGTTACCTCAAGGCCGCCGAACTCGAGCGAGCCGAGAAAAACCGCGGGAGCGCTTCCGGCTACGTCTCGAAACCCTGATCCGCATCTCTGGATGCTGATGAATCGCCTCCGTGAGGTCCCTCAGCTGGGGGATTTACCTGTAGAGAAGGGGCTTATTGTGAATACCGTCGGGAGAAGTCCGGCTTCGCTCTTCGAGCTACGCCGGGACAAGGAGGATGGCCTTCCAGGTCGTCACTGAACAGCTGATTCCCGAAGTGACAAGCTAGAAGCTTATCCTCCGACCAACGAAAGACTGTCGATTGCAGGGAGGTTGACCTTCCAGGTCGACATGACAAGCTGGAAGCTTATCCTACGGTCAAACTAGCGAGCAACTCATCCACCGAGGCTGAAGCGGTCCCCAGTTTCCCGACCACGACTCCGGCGGCATGATTCGCCAGCACCGCGGCCTCGTGGACCGTCGCACCGGCCGCAACCCCGAGGGCCAGTGTAGCAATGACAGTGTCACCTGCGCCGGTAACGTCGAACACCTCCCTCGCTACCGTGGGAATGTCGAGACGCCCTTGGTGAGAAATCAGACTCATCCCCTGGTCTCCGCGAGTGATCAGCACATCGTCTGCCGATGCAATCTTTAGGATCATGCGGCCGGCCTGTTCCAGTGAAACCTCGTCGAAAATCGAGATCCCAGAGGCGAGTTCTGCTTCCCATTTGTTTGGAGTGATGATCGAGGCTTGAGCATAATGGGAGAAATCGTTCACCTTCGGATCGACCGCAACAAACTTCCCTTCCTCACGGCAACACTGGATCAAAAGTGTGGCCATTTCATCCGAAAGGACTCCTTTTCCGTAGTCAGAAAGAATCACCGCATCAGCCTTCCCGATCGATTCTCGAGAATGGCTTACTACATTCTCCCGAATGGTTGGATCGAGGCTCTTCTTGGTCTCTCGGTCGGTGCGACACACCTGCTGATGGTGTGCAATGATTCTCGTCTTGATGGTTGTCCGGCGGTCGGAATCCCCGACAATGGAATCAGTTGAGATTCCGGATGAAGCTAGGTTCTCCGCGAGTCTCTTCGCAGCCGCGTCGTGCCCTACGACTCCCACCAGATCAACCTCAGCCCCCAGGCTGGTCAGGTTCAGGGCGACGTTCGCCGCTCCTCCCAGGTGTTCGGACTCTCGGATAACGTCCACTACCGGGACCGGAGCTTCGGGCGATATCCGTTCAACGTTCCCCCAGACAAACTCATCCAGGATCAAATCCCCGATTACCGCGATCCTGCAGTTCGGGAAACCAGCAACGACTTCACCCAAGCGCTCAACCGAAACCGAACGACGTCTCATCATCAAGTTCACTCTTTTACGCCACAGGCCCAAGTGTCCCCAAGATCGTTTCTCATGACCCAAGGCGGCTCCATTCTACTCCATGAGCTTCTTCACCGCCCTGTAGACCCGGTCAACCGGCACGGTCTGAATGCAGACGGGTTCCTCATACTGCGAACAGGAGTAGCCCGGACACGGGATGCAGGGCAGGTCCGATTTCACGACTTCGAAATCCACGGCCCAGGGGTACCATACGGTGGAATCAGAAGATCCGAAGACTGCGACGATCGGCTTCTTAAAGGCAGCTGCAATATGCGTAGTACCTGTGTCGTTTCCAACGTACACCCTGCAAAGGGATGCCAGCGCTGCGAACCTGGCGAGTGAGAGCGGCGGCACAAACTTAACTCCTTCGTCGACGAGTTGAGACAGCCGCTCCAGATGATGGGCTTCACCGGGACCGCAGGTAGCGACAACGCGAAGTCCATCTTTCCGTAATTCTTGGATCAGCTCACCGAAACGATCGACGGGCCACTGCTTGGTCTCAAACGCGGCCGCCGGATGTACAAGCACGAACGGAAACTGGGCGGCAAAACCCTCTGCATCTATGAGAACCTCATCCCTTCCGCGACCGGCCGGCTCACAGGATGCTCCGGAAGGGAGGCCATTCGATCTGGTCGAAGATTCGATCTCGTGGATGGAAAACAGCTCGTCCCGGATGAGTAACTCCTGCACGAACTGAACGTCACGCTGGTTCAATGGGACACGAAGAGGAGGAATGGGTTCGACCGGAAAGCCAAGATGTTTCAAAGGGGCTAACTGATGCTCAACCGTGTGAATTCGCTCTCGACCCCAAATCTCCCTGGTGTCTGGTGTAACTTCACTGTAGAAAAAAGTATTCCGGGCGGTGGAGTATCCGACTCTCCGAGGCGCACCCGAGAGTCCGGTTATCAAAGCACTCGTAGTTCCCCCATGCAGATCAATCACCAGGTCAGGCCGGAAACTCCTGACCTCTCTGATCACTTTGACCCGGCTTCGCCAAGCCTTCTGTCTGGATGCAGTGATGAGCACATCAACGTCCGGATTCCCTTTCAGAACCTCGTCAAAGGGAGTCTCACAAACTACACCGATAACGCTGCCCGGCTTTCTCCTGGCAGCGGCCAGCACCGGAGTCATCAAGACGATGTCACCGAGGGAGCGCAGTCGGACGAAAATGATCCTCATACTTGACCTCAGGCTCACAGCTGTTTGAGCGTGGCCGAGCCCAGGCGGCTGTAGACAGCTCCGTTTGGCCGCAACTCACTGCGATACAGAACCACAGTTCGGACTAGAAAACTCCCCAGTTCGATCTTCGGGCCGTGCAGCTCCAGATAGTGCATCAAGTTCGCAATCATGTGCCGTGATTTAACTCGAGCCAGGGTAAGATGAGGGCTGAACCGCCGCTTCTCCTTTTCAAATCCAAGCTCGACCAGGCCGATCTCGACACTCGATTGGAGCTTGCTCAGTTCCTCCTCCGGCTCAACACCCAGCCAAACGACTCTCGGATTGGCAAGCTGTGGGAACGCTCCAGCTTTGCGAACACTCACCTCAAAGGGCTGGTACTCGCAAACTCTTTCTTTCATCGTTTTCAGAATATCCGGGATCGCGGATTCCTGGACATTTCCCAAGAACTTGAGTGTGAGGTGAATCGCCTCCGGGCGGGGAAACCGTGCGTCAAGGCTGAGTTTTCTGAGCTGGCTCGAGACCTCACCAATCTGAGCTAAAACCTCATCAGGAAGTGGGATTGCCACGAAACAGCGAATCATTGGATCTCTCGACGAAGCCAATCCAAAGCCAGGTTT
>JAUVSF010000354.1 GCA_030597245.1 Acidobacteriota bacterium | reverse complement strand
TCGGAATGCCCTCGCGATCTGTGCGGCAGCTGAGGCAGGTTTGGACATCCTTAGCGAAAAGCCGGTTGCCGTCAGTCGCTCCGATCTGGATCTGGTGGAAAGGACAGTTAGATCGACTGGGGTACGGCTGAGCGCGATGTTTGCCATGCGCTACACCCCTTCAATTTACACAGTGTGGCGAACTGTCAGCCAGGGCGAGATCGGGAAACCGTGTCTCGCTCGAGCCCAGAAGTCGTACAAATGGGGTGGCGCCCGACCTTGGTTCTACAAGGATAGAGAGATCTACGGAAGCACGATTCTATGGGTCGGGATCCATGCAGTGGACTACTTGCGGTGGTGTACGGGGCTCGAAGTAAGAAGAGTGAGCGGATTTCACTCGAATCTTGCCCATCCAGAATACCCTGGTGTTCAGGACAATGCGGTCGTCGCTCTGGAATTCGAAAACGGAGCGACTGCCGCCATTACCATGGACTATCTGCGCCCGGAGACTGCTTTGACTCACGGGGATGATAGGATTCGAATTGCCGGTTCAACAGGAATTGTGGAGGCACTTGCGGAAAAAGGTATTTTGGAACTCGTAACGGATGAGAAAAAAACCCATGAGTTAGAGCTGGAGAAGCCGGGTCTTCCCCTCTTTGCCGATTTTGTTGCGGAGTTGCAAGGGCAGCGAAGAAGCTTAATCGGTCCCAACGAGGCTGTGAGGGTGACAGAAATCTGCATCGCAGCAACCGAAGCCGCCGACAAGCACCAGACTATGTCCGTTTGAAGAATAGTGTAGCCGGGGAAATGGCGTGGGGATCGGTAATCGGTAATCGGTGATCGGGAAGACACCAAGCACACCAAGAAAATGTCACCCACAAGACGGGAGAATTTCTACAAGACCCAAGACCCAAGACCCAAGACCCAAGACCCAAGACCCAAGACCACCTTCCCTCACTTACTCTCTGCTGTCGTTCCCCTCTTGAAGTGGATGTCGGCGAAGTCCATGAACCGTTCCCAGTCGTACAGGGTGACGTCATGCTTCCCTGGGCGGATGTGATAGCCGATGGTATTCATGATGGGCCGGCTGATTTCCGGCTTCTGACCCGAGGGTATACCTTTTTTGCCGATAAGCTCAAAGACAGGTGTCGCGTGATAGGCCGAAAGGAACTCGCCGTATGGATCGGCCCAGAGATCTTCTTCTGCGCTGGCGATGTAGACCGGCCGTGAAGCGATAAGAGCGATCAACATGTGCTGGTCCACTGGCAGCGTGTTTTCCCGTTCGTTGTAGTTCTTGAAGTTGCCGCAGCACCAGTGCGGGAAAGCGGTATTAATGCGCTCGATCGTCTCCCCGAATCTACGGCGAGAGAGAGCCGCTCCGCCACAACCCGAGTCATTCGAAATCACGAGTGCGAAACGCTGATCCTGAGCCCCCGCCCAGAGAGCTGTTTTCCCGAGTCGAGAATGACCCAGGAGCGCGATCCTCCTCTTGTTGATGTCACGATCTGTTTCGAGATAGTCCACAGCACGACTCAGTCCCCAGGCCCAGGCTGCGAGCGAACCCCATTGATCCGGAGTCGGATGGTTCTGAAAACCACGGTAGATAAACGGGTGGACTCCATTCTTGAATTCGTCATCGTAATCCGGGTCAATGTCTCCGTAATACGCGGTAACCAGTCCGTAGCCGCGCTCCAGGATTCTTTCGATCGGCCAGCGACTGGAATTCTTTCCACGGGAGGCCGCAGTTGCCTGATTCTCAGTGACTCCCAGCTCTTCACTGTTTCTTACCCAACTCTCTGTAATGGCGATGTCAGGATCTGCGTTGACGGTGTGGTTACCGTGGAAATTAAGCCCAACGAAGACTGGGACAGGCTTCTGAGCGTCTCGGGGAAGGTAGATGAGGAGGTCCAGATGAGGTCCCGCCCGACCCTTTAGAAAGAAGATCGACACTTGCTTTCTAATCGCCTTGCCCCCGAGGGCCTTTTTCGACACGTCCCGTTCGATGAATTCCTGGTCTCGAGGGCGTCCCGGGGCCTTTCCGTAAACGTTGATCTCAAACTGGCGGAGGATCTCTTTCCTGCGCCTGGTCCACCACTGTGTAGCGCGGGTGATCCGAGTCCCGTCGTTCAAGACAAGGGGGTCCGGAAGCGTATAGTGAGGCACCTTGCCTTCATCATAATTGGGCTTGAATTCCTGGGCACCGATCAACTGTTCGGCACTTACACCCAGAAGAACCAACAACGCAAGAAGGGTCCCTTTGTGACCTGGATTCATTTTGTCTCCCCGAAGATAAACTTAGTCAACCAGCTACTGCCTCTCCTTTTTGAAAATGCCAATCCGCAACGGCTTACTCACGCACGATCTCTTCGTGACCGGAGATGTCATTATTCTCTATGTTGATTCGCTCTGCCGACTGACCGATGAAGATCGCAGCTAGTTGATTACCTGTGCCCGCTGCACGAATCGTGTTTTCATTGATCAGGATGTCATGTGTCTCGCCACCGATATAAATACCATAGGCTTCTTCCCCATCCGTTCCGTTGTTTTCAATTGTGTTCCCAATGAACGTGTTCCGATGCCCGGCGTTCTGCTCGTTTTCGTTTCTGAAATGGATTCCGTTGCGGGCGTTCTCGTAGATGCTGTTGTTCTCAAATATGTTGTCCGTGTCTTTGTGCCCAATAGAAATCCCGTGTCGTTGATTTGAGAAAACCACGTTGTCACGGAATTCTCCGTTCTGGACCCGCCAGCACAAAAAGATCCCGTCTTGAAGGTTGTGGTGGCTCGAATTGTTCTTGACGACGGATCCATCGGATCCAGTTCCCGGGTGGAAACCCAGACCGCCACCGTAGGAAGCTTCGGAGTTGCGTACCGTGATGTCCTCGGTGACCTGCCAGCTAAAGGAGTCACCATTGAAATTGCGGACGTGTACCCCGTCCACTATGCAGTTTCGTGCTTTGTGGAGGTAGATTCCGCCGCCCCGGCATCCATTAATGTAGTCGTTGGTCGCTCTGTTTCCGTCCACCACGAGGTTGGCAATACGCACATTCTCAACATCGACCCCTTCAATAATTGAAAACGCGTTCAATATGGTGCCGTTCTCCGAGGCGATGTAATCATGAACCGTTGGGTGGTCGATATAGAGGACATTTCCATCGATAGCGGTAATCACCGCAGTCGTCACATCCCAACCCTGGTTGTTGAGGTCATCGGAGAGTTGGATGCCATCGCCCACCTGAAAGCCGCCGGGATCTTTTACGGCCACTTTGAGCATCCCCCAGTCGGCGTCAACCACAAAACTGGTGCGGAAACCGTCGGATTTCTGCAGAACCGTATCGGGACCCGCACCCTCCAGCGTTACGTTGCTTGCGAGGCGAATGGGTCCGGAAATGTCATACTTTCCAGGGTTCAGTCGAACCGTTCCACCACCTCGACTCTTTGCAGCATCAACTGCTAACTGGATGGCTTTTGAAGAGTAAGCCGGGATATCGGCTGAGGGGCCGCCGACGGTAATGACGCTGGGTTCGCATCTGGGCGACACCAGTCCTTCAACCCGGTCCCTTTCGCTCGAACCACCTTGAAGAATGGGGAGCAAGAGCAAGGCGGTTGCGATGAGGCAGAAAATAACGGGTTTTTTTGCTTGCATGACTCTGGAATCCTTTCTCTGAATGAGAGTATCTCAATGCTGTGGGATTTACCACCAAGGCACCAGGGACACCATGGGTCGGTAGTCGGTGATCGGTAATCGGGGTGATCGGTGATCGAGTAGTAAGTAGTAAGTAGTTGTCTGGCTGCAGGGGGTCACACACTCCCTCGTGCTCGAAGAACCCTTAGCGTCTTGGCGCCTTTGCGTGAACTATCTTTCCCATTCGAAAATCGCAAATCGTCAATCGTAAATCCCTTGCCGTTCGTCATTCGACATTCGTCATTCGCACATCCATGAGACCCAAGACCCAAGACCATTCAGGTTCGCCCCATAACGAGGATCTCTTCATACCGGCAGTGTTCAACCAAGCCAAGCTTGGAGTAACAGCGGATAGCTGCATTGTTGCTCTGAGCAACGTTCAATCCGATCCAGTCAACAGTCTCAAAAAGCTGTCGGCACAAGGAGGAGGTCAACCAGGTACTCAGTCCTTTCCCACGAAAGTCGGGGTGGGTTGTGATGTTACCGAGCGCAGCCACCTTGTACTGGGGTGAATAGACGTGAATTCCAGCGACGGAAACCAGTCGATCGGCTTCCTCGAACCCAAGGTATTGTCGCGTTTCGAGCATCCTGGGGTCGAACCAATTACCCGGGTAGGCATCCCTGTAGAGGGTCAGAATTCGCCGGAGATCGCCTTGCTGTAAGTGGATAATTCGTTGACTCTGTGGCTGAAGGACCGGAGAGAATAGATCTCTCTCCAGCTTCATCTTGAGATGCAACCCCGTGAGTTCAGCCGTGTACCATTTGCCGAGGTGTGGGCGCAGATGGACAGAGAAGTGGCCGTAGAAGCGCCTGGGAAGCAAACGGCGAAGCTCTTTCAGGAGTGCTGTGGCTGCTTTTCTGTCTTGTTCTTCGAGAGCGAGCAGTGTCGGCACCGAGTTGTTTCCCCGGTAAAGGAGGAAGAGAGCCCGGATACCATCCCGTTCCACCCAGGCATACCAGGTTGTCCTCTCCCAGAAGAAATCATCCAGATCGCCGATCGAATAGATGTGCAGGAACGGGTCGGTCTTTAAGAATTCGAAAAGCTGTTTCTTGTCTGAGATCTGTATCAACAAGAATTATTAGTCCTCCGGAGAGGGCGGGGCAATTCCCCGCTTTGGGCTGGAAAGCTGAGTCCCGGTCAGGGCCTTCAGGAACTCCGATACGTTACGGATGTCGTCCGTTTTGCCGCCGGCATCGCCCAGTCGAGCCGCTTCAACGTCCTCATCCAGTTCGCCGACCATCGGGGTTATGACTCCTCTGGCCAGCATTTCGTAATGGTGCATCACATCCTCCAAGCTAGGGAAGACGCCATTGTGCATGTACGGACCGGAGAGAGCGATGTTGCGCAGGGTAGGTGTTTTGAACTTTCCCAAATCAGAACAAGAGGTATGCAGGAAGGGCACTTCAGCTCGGCCAGGATCCACATCCTCTTCAATTCCACCACAGATATCTCGGTTGTGGGGAAACATCTCCTTTTTCTCGAAGCCGGCGTTGGGGACGCCAAGGTTATGAAAATCTGAATCGGTGAAGTTGGGTGGTGCGTGACATTCGGAACACTCCCCTCGGCCGAAAAAGATCACGGCCCCCTTCTTCTGCTGTTCCGTGAGAGCATCGTCGTCACCCTGCACCCATTTGTCGTAGGGCGAATCGAAGGATATTGCTGTACGTTCAAACGCGGCAATCGCTTTAACAACATTCCCCGTCGTGATCTCGCCTTCGAAAACTCTCTCGAAGGACTCTTTGTAGAATTGTGCACTTTCCGGGAACTTGTTTTGGCTAACCGGGTGTACTCCCGTCTTGAGATACTTGAGTACGTTGTCCCAGCTATTGGCCATCTCCACCGAATCAACGACTGGGCCGAGAGCCTG